>CAMZGI010000003.1 GCA_947306305.1 uncultured Fibrobacter sp. | reverse complement strand
ATCACCAAAGATGGCTAAGCCTCGACGATTGCAAAAAAATTCTCGGCTGCGAGCTGTTCTCGGAAATGCCGAATTTAGGATGGAACAATGCAAAAAATGGAGACATCCGCACCGACGAAAAAACAGGACTCGTCTATGTTTTCGATTTGGTCGCTTGGAGGCTTGCGACAATCCCCGAAGCATCCCTCGGCGGCTGCACCGAAGAAAATCTCGATTCCATCGGATTCGCCTCCAAACGAGAAGGACAAATCGACTCTGCGCTCAATTGCGAATACAGAACTAAAACCACAAGAAATGGAAACTTCGAGTCCCGTTGTTTTGACGCACGCTTTGACGAAGGCTATTACAAATGCGTCAAAAGCACCAACATGACATACGACCCTGAAATAGAAAGTTTTGACCAGACTAAATTTTACAGCACCTACAAGTGGATAAGAGCGACCGACATAGAAGTTGACACAATCGGGTTTGGAAACGGCAAGCAAGGCGAAAGCCGATGGGGTTCCATCAACACAGACAAATGCTACGTATTTGACACATGGGGATGGCGCGAAGGCGATGTGACCGAATGCGTTTTAGGTCTTGGAGGATGCACCGAAAGTCGTAGCGGCAGAATTGAATCGGGTCCTGCAATCAAGATTGACTGCGGAGATTATAGCTGCAATTCACGTTTCACAACAAAAAAGATCGAAATTATAGAAGGTGCGGAAAAAAGAAAGTATGTTTGCCACCATGAAAATTCAACCGAAGCCCAATATCCACTCAAAACTTCGTGGGATTTAGCTTCGAGTACAGATATTGATGTAGCACCAAGATCATGCCAAGATTATAACGATGACGAAATTGTCGCTGGAATTAAGAATCTATATCTTTGCGATTCACGTCATTTTAAGCTATTAGGTTCCAAAAAAATACAAACTTACGACAGCATTGAACAGGCCGAATGCAATAACATTATTTCTGACAAGATTAATTCCGCCATTATTTCTGTTAAAAACGATAAATACGTCTGCCATCGCGACACTTTTAGATTGGCTACTCCATTAGAAATAAAAATGGGGTTTGGCTGTACACCAAAATCCTCTGGCCTTTACAAAATAATGGACGGAACCAAATCCTATTTCAAATGTGTAGCGAATTACGGTCCAGGCCAAACAACATACAAATGGACATTCCTGATAGGAAAAAATCGGTATTCCATGACAGACCCTCGGACCCAATTAGGATACGAAACCCTAAATATCGGGACGCAAACCTGGATGGCAGAAGATTTGCACTATGACGACAGCGAAAATTATCCGAGCATGCAAGGACGAAGCTGGTATGAAAGCTCGCTTCATAAGGTAGGACTTCATTACACATGGAGTGCCGTTATCGACTCAGTCTATTGGGCATCCAAAGGCAAAACCTGCGGCAACACGGGAGAAAACAAAAAATCCTGCGGACTCCCCGAAAAAGTGCAAGGAATATGTCCTGAAGGTTGGCATATTCCTACCGTCAAAGAATACGAACAACTAGAAGCGTGGCTCACAGAAATAGAAATTAAAAAAGCCGACATTTATTTTGCCCAATTCAAATTGGGCAATTACAACCCCGATACAGGTTTTTCCGATAGAGGAAAGTTCAGCTATTTTTGGACATCTACCGAAATAGACGGAGCAAAAGCAAGCGTATGGAAAATGAACAATGACGAAAATAGCTTCATTGAAAATGAAAAAAGAAACGGCAGTACCGTCCGCTGCGTGAAAGACGACTAAAAAGCAAAATTTAAACTATTTCGAGCCATGTTTTTTTCTAATTTTGTGGAAAGATTTTGTTGCATGAGGAAAAGACCTAATGGCATCTTCCAAAAAAGAAGAAACTGACCTTTTTGACCTTGTAAAAGACTTGGTGAACAACTGGAAAATCATGATTCCATGCCTGCTCCTTTCGGGTGCAGTGGGCATGTTCATCGCCATGTGGATCCGCCCGATTTACAAAGTCGATGCCTTGCTTCAAATCGAGACAAAAAACAAAAGCTCCGGTTTGATGAGCGGGCTGGGAAGCCTGTTTGCAACGACAAGCCCCGCCGAAACAGAAATCGAGCTTATCAATAGCCGTCAAATCATCGGCGAAGCCGTCGAAAAGTTGCGTCTGCAATACGAAGCAATTCCCACTAACAAGCTGGACCGTTTGCTGCATCGCGAAGGCCGCATGGAACTCAACAACTTCGAAGTGCCCTGGGATAGCATTCCCTCCACCGAAGATGTCAGCAAGCCTTGGACCGCCGAAGCCCTCAACAGCGATACATACGCCCTCTACGACCACAATGCAAAGCAAATCCTGACGGGAAAAGTCGGGCAAACTTACAGAACGCCCTATTGCGGCGACACGGTCGTTTTTGGCGTGTTCAACATGGATGCGACAGCCGGGCAAAAATTTGAGCTTTACAAGTCCAGCAGGCTCGACGCCATTTCAAGATTCAAGAGCGCTTTCGATGTCAAGGAAAAAGGCAAGAAGACGGGTATTTTGGAATTCAGCTACCAAGATATTTATCCAGACCGTGCCACAAAAATCTTGAACGAAATTGCGACCACCTACTTGCAGCAGAATGTGGAACAGCGCAACGCCGAAGCGCAAAAGACTTTGGAATTTTTGGAAAAGCAGCTCCCCGAAGTCAAGGCGCAGATGGACAGCTCGCTTTTGAAGTTCAACACCTACAGGAACAAAGTTGGCTCTGTCGATATCAATGCCGAAACTCGACTTGTGCTAGAAAAGCGCACACGCCTCCAGCAAAGCTTGCTCGATTTGGAACAGAAAAAGAAAAGCGCTGTCCGACTTTTCCAGCCGGAACACCCCACTATCAAGACCCTCGAAGAACAAGAGAACGCACTTAGACGAGAACTCGCCACAAACTCTAGCGAAACAAAGAAACTGCCCGCCACGCAGCAAGAAGTGCTCAAGCTCACGAACGAAGTCGATATGAGCAAAATCATGTACACTTCCATGCTCAACAACATCCAGCAGCTAAAGCTCGTCTCCGCTGGCGAAGTGGGTTCCGTCCGCATCATCGACTTTGCAGAAGAAGTGACCCGACCGACAAAGCCGAAAAAATCCATGATTATCAGCGCGGCACTCTTTATCGGCCTTCTCCTCGCAGTCGCCATTATTTCTATTAAGAGCAAGCTCAGCAACGGCGTTCGCGATGCGAACTTTATCGAACGCGAAACAGGATTCAGCGTTTACGCCAAAGTCCCGAAGGGCAATCCGAGCGGAACCAAGGGTACACGCCCGCTCGCCGTGGTCGAGCCCGACGACGTGGCTGTGGAATCGCTGCGAGCTCTGCGCAGTTCGCTCGAATTCAGCATGGAAGACGGAAGCCGCCCCATCATTGGCGTAAGCGGACTTATTCCTGGAGTGGGTAAGAGCTTTATCTCTGTAAACCTCGCGGCACTCTACGCTGGACTTGGCAAAAAAGTGCTCCTCATCGACGCGGATATCCGCAAGGGGCGTTTGCACAAGGAATTTGGTCTCAAGCGCAATTTAGGGCTTTCGCAGGTTCTGCTCCACAAAGCGAGCATCGCCGATGTCATCAGCAAGACCGAAGTCGAGAACCTGTTCGTGATGCCGTGCGGCAGCGTTCCGAGCAATCCGTCCGAACTGCTCGGCTCCAAGTATTACGCGGCCATGATCGACGAACTCGAAAAGCAGTACGATTTGATCATCATCGACACGCCGCCCATTATGCTCGTCACCGACGCGGCGCTCGCCTGCCGCTTCGCTTCGCAGATTGTCATGGTCATCGAATACAACCGTCACAGCATCGATGCCATCAAGGACGGCATGAAGCAGCTTTTGAAGGGCAACAATATCGCTCACGCAAGCTTTGTCATCAACAAGTACGAACACAGCCATAACGACGGATACGGCTACAAGTACGGAAAATATTAATCGGTCCTGTTTTAAAAATATGCCCTCCAAAGCCTCCATCATCTCATCGCTGGTATGGAAATTCATGGAACGCATGGGAATTCAGGGGACGCAGTTTGTCGTCTCCATTATTCTCGCGCGTTTGCTCGCCCCAGAAGACTTTGGGTTGATAGCGCTTGTGATGGCGGTAATCGCTATCGCGAACGTTTTTGTACAAAGCGGTTTAGGCACGGCGCTTATTCAAAAGAAAGATGCCGACGATACAGACTTTTCGTCCGTCTTTTACGCAAGCCTTGCGCTTGCCGGAGTCGTGTATGCCATTATCTTTTTTGCAGCTCCGTTCATTGCCGATTTTTATGAAAAGCCTGCACTTGTTACCATCATCCGCATTTTGACATTGACGCTTTTCGTTGGCGTTTTCAATTCCATCCAGTACGCCTTTGTCGCCCGCAACATGATGTTCAAGAAGTTCTTCTTCCGAAGCATCGGTTCGATGATTCCCTCAAGTATTATCGGCATCACGATGGCGTTCACCGGCTTTGGCGTGTGGGCGCTCGTTGCGCAACAGCTTTCCAATTCAATCCTTGCAGTCGCAATTATGTGGGTGGTCGTCCCTTGGCGACCCAAGTTGCTATTTTCGCTTGAAAGATTGAGCAAGTTATTTTCGTTTGGATGGAAGCTTCTTTTATCGTCCATTCTCGATACCGTTTATTCCCAGTTGCAAAGCTTTATCATTGGCAAGATGTTTTCGCCAGCAAGCCTCGCCTTTTACGATCGAGGAAGCCATTTCCCGTACATCATTATTAATAACGTCAACAACTCCATTCAAGCGGTAATGCTCCCCTCGCTTTCGGCATACCAAGACGACAGACCGCAAATCAAGAAGATGATGCGACGTGCCATTGTGACAAGTTCGTTCTTGATTATCCCGATGATGGCTGGGCTTGGCGCCATGGCAGAACCTGTTGTGCAAATTCTGCTCGGAGACAAATGGTTGCCTTGCGTTCCGTTTGTCCAAATTTTCTGTTTCATTTACGCATTCTATCCGATTCACACTTCTAACTTGTCCGCAATCAACGCCATGGGCCGCAGCGATATTTTCTTAAAGCTCGAAATCATCAAGAAAGCTTACGGGCTTACCATCCTTATCGCAAGCATTCTCTATTTCAGAAGCCCCATCGGAATTGCCTACGGTGCCGCCTTGTGCACAGTCATCGCTTCGTTTGTCAACGCATTCCCCAATAACAAGCTCCTCAATTACGGTTATTTGGAACAAATAAAAGACATACTCCCCTCGGCTCTTTTAGCCTGCGTGATGGCTATAGCAATTATTGCGTTAGGTTGCTTGCACTTGAACATCTTTTTGACTATTGTTTTGCAGATAGTCCTTGGTAGCGTCATTTACTTGGGACTTGCCAAAATACTACATTTTGAAAGTTTAGATTACCTCTTAAAAACAGTTGCTGATTTCAGGAGAAAACATGGAAAATAAAGAGATTACGGTCACCTCGCCGCTCCTTCCATCCCTGGACGATTTTATCCCCCTGCTTAAAGATATTTGGGATCGCAAGTGGCTTACGAACAACGGTCACTACCACAAGGAACTTGAAAAAGCCCTTGCCGAATATTTGGGAGTCCAATACCTCAGCCTGTTTACTAACGGGACGCTTCCGCTTATCACGGCTTTGCAAGCCATGCGCATCACGGGCGAAGTCATTACGACCCCCTATAGCTTTGTTGCTACGACGCATTCGATTTGGTGGAACGGACTCAAGCCAGTCTTTGTCGATGTCGAAGAAGAAACGGGAAATATCGACCCCGAAAAAATCGAAGCAGCCATTACGCCGCACACTACCGCCATTATGCCGGTGCATGTTTATGGCACGCCCTGCAATACCAAACGCATTCAAGAGATTGCAGACATTTACGGACTCAAGGTCATTTACGATGCCGCACACGCCTTTGGCGTGAAGAAAAACGGCGAGTCGGTGCTTAAATCTGGCGACATGAGCACGCTCAGCTTCCATGCGACTAAAGTGTATAACACGGTCGAAGGGGGAGCCCTCATCTGCCACGATGCTGCCACTAAAAAACGCATCGACTACCTCAAGAATTTTGGATTCGCTGGCGAAACGACAGTCGTCGCTCCCGGCATCAACAGCAAGATGGACGAAATCCGTGCAGCATACGGTCTCTTGAACTTAAAGCAAGTCGATTCCGCTATTGCAAATCGCAAAGCGGTCGCCGAAAAGTACCGCGCCGCGTTGAAAGATGTTCCGGGCATCCGCATGTTGCAAGACATCGAAGGCGTTCGTCACAACTACGCCTACTTCCCGATTTTCATTGACGAAGTTGCTTACGGCATGAGCCGCGACGCTCTCTACGAAAAGCTCAAGACGTACAACATTTACGGACGGCGTTACTTCTACCCGCTCATCAGCACGTTCAGTGCATACAAGGGATTGGAATCGGCAAACCCTGCCAACCTCCCCGTGGCGCACAAGCTCGCAAACCAAGTGCTTTGCCTCCCGATGTTTGCAGACCTCGACGATGAAGGTGTCAACCGCGTTATTAATGTTGTTCTGAACAAGTAAGACTATTATATAGCTTATGAAGTTCGCCAATGCATTTAGAAAAATTGTAGGCAGCAAGCCAATCATTTTTGCGCTAGCCGTGTTGGCGTTCAAGCTGTTGCAACTGGCACAGCTTTACTTTACGCAAACGCCGTCGGGCGGGTATTTTGTAGAAAGGCCGCTGCTCGGCTTTATCTGTGCAACGATTGTCAACTTGCCAGCTATCGCACTGTTCGGGATTCTATTTGCATTGAGCGCACTCCTGAAAGGGAAGCTTTCGACTATCGCATGTTCTGTGGTTTCCGCAATCGCATGGATTTATTTAATTGCATGCGCGCTCAACGACCAAATCATACGATGGATGGGGCAACACCTGACGATATCGTTTCTCACGACCTATTCCGTTTCGCGACTTGACCCGACGATGACGGCAAATATATTCTTAGACGGAATTTGGAGTTTTTCGCTAACCGTTTCCATCATCGTTATTGCAGGTGTCTTTTTTGCATTTTTAAATATTGCGCCGCTCAAGAAATTTCCGCAAATAAATTTTCCGCGTCTTTCTGCAATTCCTACCGCAATCTGGATTGCAATTCTCGCCGTCCTTATGATTGCAACAGCAGATGCCCACAAGAGATACAAGCCTTGCCGCATCCGCTGGCAAACTATACAGCCGCCATATTCGACGCTGCTCGACGAATACCGCTACATGCAAGCGCACAAAGTCAAGCCCGAACGCTACGAACAGGGAATCGCTCTGCTAGGCGGCAACACGCAATCGCCATACCCATTCTACCATTACGTCGCAAACGAAGATTCCCTGATGCAAGAATTTAGGAAAAGGCCGATTGAACAAAAGAAAGACATCATCCTCCTTTCGCTAGAAAGTTTCCGCGGATGGGTGGGCGATTTTAGAATCGGTTCAAACTGCAAACGCATGCCGAATCTGTGCAAACTAAGCAAGTCTGGCACCACGTTCCCTTACACGTACAGCGTGGGCTACCCCTCGACCGAAGGCATGCTCGGCTTGCAACTGGGAATCTGGAGCCACCCGAACAAAGTATTTATCAGCAGCATGATGAATACAAGAGCACGCTCACTCCCTGATATTTTAGGCAAGGCCGGGTATTACAAAACCGTGCTCACCGCAGCGGAACCGAGCTTCGACAATTTTATGCCGTGGTTTGAGAAATGGTTCGATTACGCAGAGTACAACCCGAAAGTAACCACGGATATTCCTTTGGCCAACCGATTCAAGGAACTATACGCCAATGCTCCCCAAGACAAGCCGCTCTACTTTGAATGGATAAACTTTGTAACGCACACGCCGTTCAATGTTCCAAAGGATTACGCAGAACCCGCAGAAACATCTGACGAGCGATACGCGCAAGCAGTCGCCTATTTAGACAGTGCTATCGGAATTGTCCTTGACGCAGTGCAAAATGGCCCTAGAGCAAGCAACACGATTATCGTCGTCACGGGCGACCACTCTATTGCAAATGCCAAAGCGCAACAAATGCTCGGAGAGCTTGGCGAAGCGAACAGCACTTACACTTGGACGAGCTTTATTTGGGCAGGGGCAGGCGTTCCCGAAGGTCAAATCATCGACAAGCCCATTTCTCATGTAGATTACGCCCCGACAATACTTTCGATGCTCGGGCTTGAAGCAACGAATAACTTTGTCGGTAAAAACCTCTTTGACAACAGCAGCGACAGAAAAGTCATCTCGTTCAGGAACGCCAATGGCGTTATGAGGAATGATTCGCTTGCCATTTTTGTACAAGCAAACAACCATCGATTTTCTCATGCACGTATCCAAAGCAAAGTCGCTGATTGGGATACGACAGAAACGATTGGCGGATTTATCGCCGAAAAAAAAGCAAACGTCGATGCAACTGCTCAAGCGGACAGTTTGCTCGACGCTATGGATGCTTGGATATGGGTTCTCGACCGCAACTTGCTAGTTCCCGAAACTCAAAGCCCATAAACTACTAAAAAAAATGTAACTTTGGTCAATGATGAAAAAGAACATTCTCGTTTTTCCCTGCGGCTCAGAAATTGCCCTTGAAATGTATCGTGCAGTCCACAACTCGACTCATTTCAACCTTATCGGAGCAAATTCCATTGATGATCACGGGAAGTTCGTATTCGAAAATTATATTGGCGGTCTTCCGTTTATCACAGATCCGCGTTTTTTGGAAACGTTCAAACAAATTATTCTCGACAATAATATCGATGCCGTTTACCCCGCAATGGATGCGGTGATCGAGCTGTTAAAAAGCAACGAAGAATTCTTGGGAGTCAAGGTCATTTCATCGCCAGTCGAGACTACAAAAATTTGCCTTTCCAAATCAAGAACATACAAAGTTCTTGAAAACGCAGTGAAAGTTCCCAAGACATTCACCGCAGATGGACTTGCAAAAGCAAACGGTCCCTTCCCTGTTTTTGCAAAGCCCGATGTTGGTTACGGTTCTCGCGGTGCAAAAAAAATAGAAAGCATCGAAGAACTTGTCGCTTACACGCAAAGCTATTCCAACAGCATTATCTCGGAATACCTCCCCGGCAAAGAATATACAGTCGATTGTTTTTCATCGCACAACGGCGAGCTCCTTTTTGCGGCAGCACGCGAACGCATCCGCGTCATGAACGGCATTAGCGTCAATACAAAGCCCATAAAAGATTCATCCGAGCAGTTCACGGAATTTGCAAAACGCATCAACCAAGCGATTAAATTCCAAGGGGCATGGTTTTTCCAAGTCAAGCAAGATGCAAATGGAGAACTCACGCTCCTCGAAGTCGCAAGCCGATTTGGCGGCTCTTCGGCACTGTTCCGTGCACAGGGAGTCAATTTTGCATTGATGTCGCTGTTCGATGCTTTCGATATTCCGGTATCCATTCTACGCAACAATTACGATGTCGTGATGGATCGAGCTTTGGATAACAAATACAAGTTAAACATTTCTTATAGCGAAGTCTTTGTCGATTTCGACGACTGCATTTATTTAGAAAAGCAGTTCGTCAACGATTCATTGATGGCTTTTCTCTACCGCTGCATAAACAACGGAATCAAGGTTACGCTCCTCTCTAGGCACGACGATATAAAGCTCGGAAAGCTCGACGACTTGCTCGACAAATTACGCATCCGCCAAGTTTTTGATCGCATCATTCATTTGGATCCAAGCCAAAAGAAAATCGACTTTATCGACAACAAGGACGCTATTTTTATCGATGATTCTTTTGCCGAACGCAAAGCCGTTGCAGATAAGTTTAATATTCCCGTATTCAGTTTAGACATGATTGAGGCTCTTTAATGGAAACTTCTTTTGACATCAAGCGTGTACAAAACCGCCTTTTAGAAATGGCGAAGGCTACAGCCGAGATTTTAGAAAAGCACAACATTCCCTACCAAATCGCATTTGGCACACTTTTAGGAGCAATCCGTCATGGCGGATTTATCCCTTGGGATGACGACTTTGACTTTTTGTTGTTCGATGATTCCTATGAGCAAGCGACAGAAGTGCTCGCCCGCGAACTGCCTGACAGCATGTTCCTCGAAAATGAAAAGACCGAACCCCAATACTTCCATGGCTGGGCTCATGTCAAAGATTTAAAGAGCGAATGCGACTGCGCCCTTTTCCCGCAAGACAACATCTACAAGAATCACGGGCTGAGCGTTGATTTGTACAAGCTCACCAAAATCAAAGAAAAAGATTTTGCGGAATATCGCCTGAACGAAGCTTTGGATTACATCGACAGACGAAAAAAGCTCGGCTTTATTACCGAAGAAGACTACGAAAAGAGAAAAGCATTGTTCATTCGTGAATTTGAAGAACGCAAAGCCAAGGAACCAGCATTAAGCGACCCTGAGAAAGAAATTTTCGCGTATCCGTTCACGTACGGCAAGCAAGAAATTGACGAAGTCTTCCCGCTGAAAAAATACAAGTTCGAAGATACAGAATTCTTGGGACCGAACAATTACCACCCCTTGCTCGTTTCGGAATACGGCGACTACATGCAGCTCCCGCCCGAAGAAGACAGAAAGCCGCATTACACCTCGGTGACGTATTTTTAATGAGGATTTTAAATAAATGAAAAAGTTGAAGCAAGTTGTCATCAAGTGCATGGGACCTCTTTATGACGTTCTTTTCAAGACACGAATCGAAAATCGTCGTCTCAAAAAAGAAATGAAACAGCTGAACGCCGAAAAAGAGTACTTGAATTACCAAGTCAATTACTTAAAGCATCATTTTGACATTGGACAAATGAAGCCCGCCACAGGAGTTCTCCGCGAATACCAGCTCGCCGAAGTTTCATTCGCAAGATATATTCTGGATTTGCTCAAACCCTACGAAATTCCGATGTACCTCGAAGGCGGAGCATTGCTTGGAGCAAAGCGACACAAGGGATTCATCCCGTGGGACGACGACATTGACATAGCCATGTCCCGAGCCGATTTCAACAAGTTGCTTCACGTTTTAAAAACCGACTCTAATTTTGTATGGATCGATACGACTCAAAAGTCGGGTTATTACGCCGAATATTACGACAAATTAATTCGTGCGAATGCAAATAAAAATGTCGTCATCATGACTCCGACATGCCTGCACGTTTTTAACGGCACATGCTTAAGGGATGCCAAGAATCTTGAATTTTTCCCGAACGACTTTTTGAAAGATGACGTGACCGAAGAACAGTACCTCGCATTCCGCGACAAGGCCATCGCATTCATACGCGTGCCGCACACATGGAAAGAACTCTTCGACTTCTACGAAGCCACTTGGAAGGAATGCGGACTTTTCTCGCTCGAACCGACCTCCCGAATTGTACCGGGCCTTGGCAACTGGGATTTGACCGAATACGGATACCACGGATTCAGAAATTACGATGACGTTTACCCGACCACGACTATTTTGTTCGAAGGCAAAGAACTCCCCTGCCCGAACAAGGCTGAAGTCATCTTGGATAGAGAATACAGCAAAAGCTGGCGAGATTACCCTAAAGACATTGGATTCCCGCAAACTTTGCTCGACAAGAACAAGTATTTTGAAATGATTGGCGAACCGTTAATCGACTACAAAGAATTTTAAAGCATGACCGAACCAGAAAAAATCGTCGCCAAAGGAATTGTTCCGCCTACGTTTTTGCAAGAAGAAACGTTGTGCGATTTTTTAGTCAGTTCCACACGCAAAAAAGTTTGGGCAATCGAGCTTGAGCTTTTGCTAGAACTCGACCGCGTCTGCAAAAAACACGGGCTCCGTTATTTCTTGATGTGCGGAACGCTTCTCGGAGCTGTTCGCCACAAGGGATTTATCCCGTGGGACGACGACGCAGACGTGGCTATGCCGCGCGACGATTACGAAAAGCTGCTCCAGTTGCAAGACGAATTTGAGCAACCTGTTTTTCTGCAAACGCCGTACACCGACAGCGGCTTTGCTGTTTCGCACACATGCCTTCGCAATTCCAACACGAGCGCCATTAGCCCCATCATCAAATACCAAAAGATGAATCACGGGATATTTATCGACATTTTCCCGTTAGATCATTTTGTCGAAGAAGGCGCTCACGAACGCTATGCGCAAATCAACCAGCTCAATATCGAAAACGGGACGTACATGCGCCTCACCAATCCTGAGCTGAACGAGAAAAACAAGCAACGCGTTGCCGCATACCACAGGGACCACATCAAGGATTACCAAGAAATCCAACGCATCGCGAGCATGTTCAATTCGCAAAAGACAGACAAGCTAGCGATTATGACTTATACAGCAGACCCGCTTGAAATCAACATCTGGGATGCCGCAGATTTTGAAGGTAGTGTCGATTTAGAATTTGAAGGACACAAGTTCCCCGCCCCCGCTGGCTACAAGCACATTCTTTCGAACATGTACGGGGACTACATGGCATTCCCGCCCCCTGAAAAGAGAGGGCAGGAACACAGCCATTACACGCTGGAACCGGATGTTCCCTACAAAGAATTCCTTGGGATGTAAGAAGCTGCTTCGCAGCAGTTTTGAGTTCGAAGTTACTAGTTACTAGACTTTTTCTTCAAGATTCTTCTAGTAACTACTAACTATTAACTAGAAACTAAGTTCTAGTAACTGCACCAAAGGTGCGTATTACTTCTTCGGAGCGAACGGCTCGATGATGTTCTTGATGATAAAGTCCGCAGTTTCGTCAATCTTTTCGAACGGGACACGCTTCGGCAAATCGACGTTAAATGCCTTTTTGACCTTAGCCACAAGCTCGTCCGTATAAACTAGCGTTCCATTTTCCACGTTCTCGATACCGTCGCAGTAAATGGACTTGCGGTTAGCGGCACGCATGTCATCCATGCTAAACAGCGACGTGTCAAAAGAAGCTTCGCCCTTGACGCCATCGATCAAAACCGGGTAGCCGCCAATTTCGCCATCGACGCCAGGAGCGTGAATCTTGGTCGTCGTCTTTTCGCGGAGCGCCGTCAGAATCGAATCGATGATGTTGAAGTTGCTCGAAGCGTTCATCATGTTGCGCTTCTGATCCACAGGCATCGCGATAGCGCAAGCCTTGAGCAATTCGTCCTGATTAAACGCAAGTTCCTTGCCATTGTGCTTGAAATTCAAAAGCAACGTCTGACCTTCCGCATGGCCTTCCTTCGAAATCACCACGTCGTGGAAGTGGCTTACCGCGAGCGTCACGTCGATATCGTTCAAGTTGTCGATGCCGCACTTTTCAGCCATATAGAACTTCATGCGCGGAATCAGGTGGTTCAAGTTGCCGCTACCAAAGTCAAAGTAAGTCTGTCCAGCCGACTTGAGCCAAGGAATCACCGCGTCAGAATACGACGTATTGATGGTGATGGCGTTGGAGCCCGCCTTTGCATAAGCCGCCATGATGTTCTTTGCATAGCGAATCGAAAGCGGAGACCAAATGCCGTAAGCACGGAGGTTGCTCCACGAAATGCTTCCGTACTTGAGTCCAGAATAAACGCGGCTGCTATTGACGATAAAGTCCGGATTCGCCTTCTTGATCGTCGCTGCAATGCTATCGACATCGTTCAAGTCGCAACCGTCCATGATTTCAATCGAGCTGCGAAGTTCCCTGCGGATAGTCGCCGCCGTGCGGACGATATTCACGTCCATCTGCATCTTGGCTGCATTGCGGCCCGCCACCACAATTTTCATCTGCGGATCGCGAAGGCTCACCAAGAAGTCCAGCAAGAACGTTCCTACACTGCCAAGCCCGATAATCATCACCGTTATCGGTTCGTTGTTCTCAACTTTAGACTTGAGCAGAGCGATTTTTTTATTGACAAGTTCCATAATTACTCCATGAGAGTGCGGACAATGTTGTAATCCGCAACCGTATTGCAGTTATACCAAGCGTTGAACAAGACGACATCGTATTCTTCGCGAGAAAGCTTGTTAAAGTAGGCCTGCACAATTTCGAGGTTCGTCCCCTGCAGCTGCTTTTCAGACAAAGAAGCAACGGCTTCGTGCAACATTTCCGCAGAAGCGAATTTCCAAATCTGTGCCGAGTTGAACACCGCCAAGAACGGTTCCGGGATGTTCAGCGAAGAATGGTTCGTGTCGTACAAGTAATGCGGGCGGCCATCGACAGAAACGTAGAGCGCCACAGCCTTGTTCGAATAAATCGGCTCGCGATTGATGGTCAGCACGTTTTTCGGGCTGTTATAAACTTCGTCAAAATTTTCCTTCAAGAAGAAGAGGTCGCCTTCCACGAACGTCACGTCGCCGGGTTCCTTCACCGCCTCGATGCCCTTGTAAAGGCTGTAGCCCGAGCCGTAATCCCTGAAGTGTTCGTTATAGACAAGTTCAATCTTGTCACCATAAGCTTGAAGATTTTGCTTCACGTATTCTTCGAGAGCAGAATAGAGGTAGCCGCCCACGATGATGTACTTGTCGTATTCGCCGCAATTCCTAAGAAGCTGGGGCAAAAGTGCAAACTTCGGCGAGTCCTTGTAATAAAGGCATTTCAGGGTTTCTTTGTCCGTATCCCTGTTGAAGCGGGTGGCAGTCCCAGCCACAGTAACAATCAAGTACTTCATTTTTCGATACTCTTCACGCACATTTCAAGGCCTTGTTCCAGCGAAACCACCGGCTTCCAATGCGTACGTGTGCGGATTTTGTCGGTGTTGAGCAAGCGGCGTTCCGGGTCAGATTTGCGGTAGCCTTCGAACTGGATTTCCACATTTTCGATGCCCATTTTCTTCGCGATAAGCTTCACGAGATCGACAATCGAAATTTCTTCTTCGGTAGCGACGTTATAGACGGTTCCGTCGAGAGCTTCGGGCGATTCGATCAATTCCATCACGGCACGGCAGCTGTCGATATTGTGGAGGAACGTGCGCTTGTTCACCTTGGAATTTTCGAGCAACGTGACCACCGGCTTTTCGAGAAGGTTGTTGATGATGTGCGGAATGATGTGGTCCGCAAAGCGTTCGTGCTTGCTATAGACATTTGCAAAGCGGATGGAGCAGCCCTTGATTTTGCCCTTATCGACAGCGTCCTTCATGAAGAATTCCGTGAGGAGCTTGCCGACCGCATAGCTCGTGCGCTGGCTATGTTCTGCCGTCGCCATGAGCAAAAAGTCCGATTCGCGGACACCGCCGTTCGCGTTCCAAGACTGCATGGAATAAACTTCGGAAGTGGAGCAGTTGATGTATGTATCCGCGCCAAGGGCGATAGCCATTTCGAGGAACGTCTTCATCGAGATGACGTTTGTCTGGAACGTGTGTTCCACTTCGTAGAAATGCTTAGTATGTACCACCGCAGCGCAGTTGATAAAAATCAAGCGACCCGAATAAGAGCCCTTGAGGCTCTTGACCTTGTCCGCAACAGCGGCCATGTGCTCCGCGTTGTTGATGTCGTATTCGAAAAAGACAAAATCCTCGCGACCGACAAGGTCTTTCACCGTGTCGATGGAACTTGCAAAGAAATTGTCGAAACCGACAACGATGTTGTCTTCTTTAAGCAACTGGTGAGAGAGTTCGCTGCCCGTCATGCCGGTAGCGCCGCTGATGACATACAAGTTTTTCTTCATCTTCAAACCTCTTTTTAAATTCCTAAAGTCAGACGGTCGCGGTAAAACACATCGACCTCGTCCGTATAAAGTTCTTGTTCAGCCTTGAAATCGTAGGGAACGCACACGTGCTCGTACCCCGTCGTTTCGGTATCCAAAATTCCAAACTGGGCACAAGGGTTGATGTTCCTCGGCTGCCCCACAGAACCGGGATTGATAAAAATCGTCTTCTTCTTGTTCCGTGTCGCAGGAGCATCCGCTTTGAAAAGCACCTCGAAGTAATGGCACACGTGCGAATGCGCCGTCAAGACGTAATCGTATTCCGCGTATTCTTCGCGTGAGAGTTCCGTAGGCGTGAACTTGCCCCAGTAGGGGTCGCCCAGAATGCCATGCACCAGCAAGAACTTCTTGCCGTCAATCTGCAAAGAGCAAATCCCGTCGCGGTTCATCTTGTTATTGATAAAGTCAATGGAAGGCTGCGTAAGCTTACTTTGCGTGTAATGGAGAATGGCACGTCCGCGATCCGTCGCGAAACGCGTCGTATCGTTGTCCATCACAGCCTTTTCGTGATTGCCCCAAATCTTTGCGACAAAGCGGTCGTCCAGATTCCGAATCATTTCCACGATTTCGTTCGGACGCATGCCGTAATTGACGAGGTCGCCCAACAGCACGAATTTTTCGACGTGGCGGCGTTCGCACTCTTCGAGCACCGCATTCAGCGATGTCACATTGGCATGGATGTCGGACAACAGCGCGAGACGCATCTTATTTCCTCAAGAATTCCATGAGCGCGTTCTTGTTCTCGACCGGGGTCGTCGTCGGGCGGCCCAAATCCTTGCGGTTGCCCTTCTTCACCTGGACTTCCAAAAGAACCGGTCCCTGCATGCATTTCAGCTTTTCGAGAGATGCCGCAAGCGATTCCTTGCTGTCGGCTGTCAAAGCGTCGCGGTAGCCCACCGCCTTCGCGACGGCAGGCAAGTCAATCTTCAAGCCCACCGTCGGCTGGCCCCCGACGGAATCGTGAGCGCCGTTATTGAACACTACGTGCACATAGTTTGCCGGAGACTTGCTCGCGACAATCGCCATGGAACCCATGTGCATAATCGTCGCGCCATCGCCATCGAAACACCAAACTTTGCGATCTTCTTTTTCCATCGCAATGCCAAGCGCAATCTGCGAGGCATGCCCCATCGAGCCCACCGTCAAAAAGTCGCGTTCGTGGCCTTCGCCCTTTTGGGCACGGTATTCAAAAAGTTCGCGGCTGATCATGCCTGTCGTCGAAACGATAACGTCTTTAGCGCCAAGGGCCGCCGCCACCGTCTGGATGGCTTCTTCGCGGCTCATCATGAGGTCGTTCTTCTCGACGTTCTGGAGCTTGTAATCCTCGAAGGTGTCCTTCTCGATCACGAGCGCATAGACCTCGCCCGTTTCCTTCATCGTCTTCACAGCCTTCTCGATTTGCTTTGCAGCCTTGTCCTCGTCCTTGCAGAGCACGTCGTAGTTCACGCCCATCGTGTTCAAAATCCCGGTCGTCACCTTGCCCTGCTTCACGTGCTGCGGCTCGTCATGAACGCCCGGGCGGCCACGCCAGCCAATCAAAAGCAGCACAGGAATGTTATAGACTTCCTTGTCCGTAAGCGATGCGAGCGGATTGATGATGTTCCCTTCGCCGGAATTCTGCATATAGACAACGCCAATATTACCCGTCGCGAGATGATAACCAGCGGCTAGCCCCACGGCGGCGCCTTCGTTCGCGGCGATCACGTTGTGCTTCGCGTCCATATGGTCTGCGATATAGGCGCAAATGTTCTTGAGCAAGGAATCGGGTACGCCGGCATAAAAATCAATACCGTAAGAGCCGAGCGTGTCAATAAAAAACTTCGGGCTGATCATAAGCTATCCGTTACTTCTTCATCGTTCCGGGAATGAGGTTCAAAATCTGCTTGATGGGCATGCAGTAGTCGTTCGAAGCTTCGAGGCTACGGCTGTGCGTCAAAATGGACTCCGCGCACTTTACCATGGCGGGGTAAGCTGACCTAAGCATGTGGTTCGCATAAATGACGATGTTGATGCCCCAAGTTGCCAGTTCTTCTTCGGTGAACTGGTTGTACGTCGTCGGCACAGCGACAATCGGCGTGTGAGCGTCCTTCTCGCGGAAACGGCGGCAGAACTCCTTGATGTCATCGCCGCTCTTGTCCTTGGAGTGGATCATGATGCCGTCCGTGCCAGCGGCCACGTAGGCATGGCAGCGTTCCAATGCGTCGTCGATGGACTTGCCTGCAATGAGCGACTCGCAGCGCGAAATCACCATGAAGTCTTCGGTAATCTGGGCGTCCTTGCCCGCGCGGATCTTGGTGCAAAAACCTTCAATCGAGTCCTGCGTCTGGATAGCGTCCGTGCCGAACAGCGAATTCTGCTTGAGGCCCACCTTGTCCTCGATAATCACTGCAGAAATGCCGAGGCGTTCAAGCGTGCGCACCGTGAAGCCGAAGTGTTCCACCTTTCCGCCCGTGTCGCCATCAAAAATAACCGGCTTGGTCGTCACTTCGAGCGTGTCGTTCAGGTCGTGCAAGCGCGTCGTCAAATCGACCGCTTCGATGTCCGGCTTGCCCTTGCTCGTAGAGTCCGTCAAAGACGAAGACCACATGCCGTCAAACTCGCGGATGCACCCGTTGATTTCTACGCTCGTGTGCTCGGCGATAAGCCCCGTAAGGCCGTTGTGCGATTCCAAGATGCGGACAATCGGCTTCGCCGCAATCAAGCGACGCAGCGACGAGAGCCTCGCCTGCGGCGTGGTGCCGAGCGATTCCATCTCTTTCTTGAGCCCGGAAGAAGTCACGCCCTTGGTGTAAGGGATTTCGATGACCTTCCCGCCTTGCGCTTCCATGACCTTGAAAACCTCGTCACGGATAAACTTGTCCGGTCCGTAAAGCCAGTCGTCGCCATGGATAATGTAGTCGGGCTTGTACTTTTTCAGGTTTTCCACATAGCTCCATTCGTCCTGCGGAACCACCTTCGAAACGCCCTTGATATTCTCGATGACGTTCTTTCTCTGCTCGTAGTTCAGATAGGGCAAACGCCTGTGCGTAGCAATCGCCTTGTCCGTAAAAAGTCCAATCATCACTTCGCCATATTTGGCCCCCTCGTTGATAATGTTGATGAGGCCCGGGTGCATGATGTCACCTATCATTCCTAAATAAACAGTCTTTTGCATGATCCACCTTTCACGAAACAATCGTCTCGCCAAATCTAGAAAATTAAAGGGCTGGTCACCCATAGCCTATGTTTTATCATTGACCGTTTCCGCTCATATAAATATATTTGGCAATTCAGATACACGGTAAAAAAAAATGCTGTTACGAACTCAAGATGAAATCACGGCCAAATGGCCAGCCAATGCCGAACCGCTCGTCTGCATCCGTTGCACTGCGTTCAATCAAGAAAAATATATCGCCCAGTGCCTTGAAGGTTTTTTAATCCAAGAAACCGACTTCCCTTTTGAAGTCATCGCCCACGACGACGCCTCCAGCGACAGGACTGGCGAAATCATCCGTGAATACGCAGCCAAGTATCCCAAGATTATCAAGCCTTACATCGAGACCGAAAATCAATGGTCCAAAAACGACGGCTCGTTTACCCGAGTGATGGATTCCCTCACCGGACGCAAATACGTAGGCATGTGCGAAGGAGACGATTACTGGATTGATCCGCACAAACTGCAATCGCAAATTGATTTTTTAGAGAGCCACCCCGATTACACGATGGTGTTCCACGATGCCGAAATCAAGAATGAACCCGGCGTAGAGTCTGTCGATGCAGTGTACCCTCCCATGGAAGACCGCGACTATACAGCCACGGAACTCTTCGAAAAATGGACTGTTCCGACCGCATCCATGGTCTATCTCCGCAAAGTTAGAGACTACCCCATCAAAAATCCGCTCAACATCATGAACGGAGACATTTTCCTCGTCGAAAAATGCGCGCACATGGGCAAAATCCGCTGCTTCAACAAAAAGATGTCCGTCTATCGCAGGCAACCCGGCGGAGTCACGTGGGACAAGTCCAAACAAATTCAGCGAATCAAGGAATACCCCGCTCACCTCATGGAACTCAAGCGTAATTTCCCAAAACTGGACAGCAGAATTATCAGCAGAGCCATCTGCCACACTTTGGTAAATGCGTGGGATTACGTCGATACAAAGACTAAAATCTACTACTTCTTTAAAGGCATGACGCTTGCGCCAAGGACGTTCCTCAAAAAACTTTACCGCAAGAATCATTCGCAACAAGCTTAATATGAACAAATTCGATTACCTCATTGTCGGTTCAGGCTTATTCGGAGCAACATTCGCAAATCTTGCCACCAAAGCGGGCAAGCGTTGCCTCGTTATAGACAAACGTCCACATTTAGGCGGCAATGTTTATTGCGAAAATATCGAGGGGATAAACATCCACAAATACGGGGCTCACATTTTCCACACCAACAACAAGCTAGTGTGGGACTTCGTGAATTCCATTGTCGAATTCAACCGTTACACCAATAGCCCGGTTGCAAATTACAAAGGCAAGCTTTACAATCTGCCGTTCAACATGAACACATTCTACCAAATGTGGGGCGTCACCACACCGGCCGAAGCCAAGGCCAAAATCGAAGAACAAAAAGCCGAAGCCGTCGCTTCATTGAACGGTCGCGAACCCGCAAACCTTGAAGAACAGGCGCTCACCCTCGTCGGCAAAGACATCTTCGAAACGCTCATCAAGGAATACACCGAAAAGCAATGGGGGCGCAGCTGCAAAGATTTGCCAGCATTCATCATCAAGCGACTCCCCGTGCGGCTCGTTTTCGACAACAACTATTTTAACGACAAATACCAAGGCATCCCTATCGGCGGTTACAACAAGCTCATCGACGGATTGCTTGCAGGTATCGAAACTCGCACTGGCGTAGATTTTTTTGCCACACATAAAAACAACTGGCGAGATATTGCAGACAAGCTCGTTTACACGGGAGCAATCGACGAATACTTCGATTACAAACTCGGGAAGCTCGATTGGCGAACAGTCAGCTTCAAGACCCGCATTGAAGACACGCCGAATTACCAAGGAAACGCCGTCGTCAATTACACTTCGCACGACCAGCCTTACACACGCATTATCGAGCACAAGCATTTCGAAATGTTTGGTGCAGATGTTTACAGTGTCCCGAAAACAGTCGTATCCGAGGAATACTCCACCGAATACAAAGACGGCATGGAGCCATACTACCCCGTGAACAACGAACGCAACAACGTTCTTGCCGAAGAATATCGCAAGCTCGCCGCTCAAGAAAGCAACGTCATCTTTGGCGGACGCCTCGCGCAGTACAAGTATTACGACATGGCCCCCGTTATCGAGCAAGTGCTAGAAATCAAAAATTTCTAACTTTCTTGCATGCTCGATAATTCAAAAGTAAAGATTCTTGTTTGCTGCCACAAGCCGTGCGAACTTCCGCAAGATAAAAGATTCCTCCCGATTCACGTCGGAGCTGCAATTTCCAAAGCAGAACTAGGCATCCAGCGGGACGACCAATTCAATGGAAATCCGTGCGACAACATCAGCGACAAGAACCGCAGTTTTTGCGAATTGACGGGCATTTACTGGGCATGGAAAAATTTAAAGGACGTATCGATTATTGGCTTGTGCCATTACCGCAGATACTTCGATTTTCACAAGCAAGTTCCCTTTGGACGCGAGCAAAAGCAATTCAAGTCTGCAGAATTCAAAAAAATGAATCTCGATATCCCCGATAAAATATTCGAGAAAGTCGAGAACGGTTCCATCATCGTTCCAAGCCCCATTCACTACGACGAAAACATCGCCATCAATTACTGCACGCACCACATCAGCGACGATTTTGCGACATTGCGAAAATTCTTTTTCGAGACGCAACCGCCCTACATGCAAAAGGCATTCTATCAAGTTTTCTTCCGCGAAAATTACTTGATTCCCTGCAACATGTGCATTATGAGAAAGGCGGATTTTGACGAGTATTGCTCTTGGCTGTTCGATATCATCTTCGCGTTAGAAAAGAAAATCGACATCACCCATTACACTCCCGTCCAGCAAAGAATTTACGGCTACATTGCAGAAAGGCTTTTTAACGTTTGGCTATACACCAAACGAAGCAAAGTCATTCAAAAGCCGCTCCTCTTTATCAGCGACGATCCGCCAGTTCACCCCCAGCGACCGCTCCTAAATCAATTTATCCGTAACTTCAAAATTGACTTAGGGCTTAAACTGGTTCGTAGGCGTTTGCCCAAAGAGCTGCGTCACTTAAGACTAAAATAGAGATTTACCGGCGTTCCGGCTTTATCAAACGCAACTTTCTGCGTTTTACCAAAGTCAGGGGACTTGTCACCAGATACATCGACCGAGACCTCTAACGATTCCTTTTTACGAGTCGGCTCCATGAGCGTCAAAGCGTACTGGTCTTTTGTCTTTTGCAAATAAAAGATGCAAGGTTCCGAGAAAGACAGCGAATACTTGTTAAGCTTGATTTCGCTTTTTCCAAAAACGGCTCCAGCCAAAGTCATGCTAGCTTTATCATAAACAGCATGGTAATCATTAGTGTTTGCAAACAAGAAACTATAACGCTTTCTAAAGAACTTTACGCGGTTCGCGCTAAAATCAATCAAGTACGCATACGAACCCGTCTGCGGCTTTACGCCATGATCTTCTTCGATGGTCAAGACATTCGCGGATTCTTCTTCATTGAGCGTTCCAATGTCACGCCAGTTTCCTGTTTTCTTTTGCTTTGTAACTTTAAACATGGCATTGTCCAAAGACGCATAGCCAATTCCGTCGCACCACACTCGATTTGTTTCAACAGGAGTATTATCTTTGACATCGCCCTTCGTCGTCAGCACTTTTGAATGGACAAGCCTCTGGTCAATCGTCGTCGAAATCGGAGAATCGTGAGAGCTTTCGATATAAGAGCCCAAAGCGACAATTTTATCGCCAATAAAGTACCAGCTCTTTTGAGAGTACAACTTCGGCCTATCCGAAATCATTGCAGCCACGCCAAAATTACCGTTAGCCAAACCGCCCGCATAATTGTTGTTATTCGTAATGCGTTTTTCAGTCAACTCCGATTCGTTAAAGGTCGTGGTACCTGGCAAACGAGACCAATCCCACAAAGCCTGAATATTCTTATAGTCATCGGGGGTTTTATACAAAGAAAGCACGCCCATTCCAAGCCAGAGACCCTTTTTGTTTTCGCGGTTCAAAAACTCGCTTCCAAAATTTCTCCACGACGACATCATGAGCGAAGTATAAAAATCATTCGATCTGCACACCATCATTTCGCCTATATTAAAATAATGGCATCCGCGTAAAACTTTGTCTGTCTTTGTTTCAATGGAGTTCGCCCATCCCGCATAATCTTTTTGGCGAGAAGGATCCGCCTTCATCAAGTCCTTCAAAATCGGCAACCAGCCCGTCGCATTTTTATTGCCAGCCTTGCGAGAAATTTCACGTCCCATAATCATCGGATCGACCATGTTTTTCCACATCATCCAACGAGTACCGTCAAGTGCCAAAGAAGCCATGCTGCTCAACGCATCGTCAGAAAAAGCAAACGGCGTTCCACGAGTAATCACAGCCCATTTCGCAGAGATCGCTAAAGAGACCTTGCCATAGCCGCCATTATACAAAAGATTTCCATGCATAAAAAACGAATGGTCTTTTTGGTGTCCTTCTTTCTTTGTAACGCTCATGCCTTCGGCTATATCGCGAATACCCTGCGTAATCAATGAATCCCTGCTTTCAAGAATACCACGAATCACAACATTTTCGGCAAGCCAAGATTTGTTCGTCGCATTGCCACTCGACTTTTCGGGATTCGACGCAATAATTTTCTGCTGAAGATTTTGAGGCAGCTCATTCCACAGCAAAAAAGCGACAGGGTTGATTTCGAGCATCACGCCAACATCATTTGTCCACCAGTTGTCATTGACAAAGTCTTTATTATGGTCGTACCAATAAGTCAAACCGAGAATAACGGCGGACTTCAAAGAATCCTTAAGAGCACCATTTTTTTCCTGATGGTAGCGAATAGCCATCGCCCTGATATTCGTCAGGTGGTCCATCGGGGTACTCCCCTTTTTGTACTTGATGTTTTCCCAAGTACCGTCTTGCTTTTGCGTACGCAAGCTAGCCAATGCGTCCGCGCTCACGTAGTCATTGGCGAACCACTCCCGACCTCTTTCGAGCATCAGCTCCCGATCAGAAGTTTCCAATGCCATGGATGCAGTGCTCAATGCAAGCACTCCCATCCAAACTAATGCTAGATATTTTTTCATTTTCACTCCCCTTTAATTTTGTTCTTTAATTTTTTGACAAACTGTTTTCGAAGTATAAACGATTTAAAAATAAACTTCACCAAAGCCATCTGAACCGAGCCTACTCCGCCATATTTTTTATAATAATAACATTCTGATTTGAAGAGCAGGGATAGGCGATTCAATTTATCGTACTTTTTGTTGATAATTTCAGAATGGTTATGCAGCAGATGCACCGTGGGCAAATAATGGACTTCAAAGCCGGCTTTTTGCAACTTTTTGGACAAAATCATTTCTTCGGCAAACAAAAAAGTTTCCGTGTCAAAACCGCCGACCTTTTCAAAAACAACGCGAGGCACCAAAAAGAAAGAGCCCATCACTCGAAAAACAGGATTTGAGACAAAGTTTTCGAGCAAATCGGAAGAGCCCCACTTTTTAGGCAGAAAACGCGAAAACGGGTAGCACAAGTATTCCAAGCCCCACCGCATAAAAAACGATTTTTCAAAGTAAGGGTTTTGCGGTTTAGAATTTTTTCCGACAATAGAAGGACCTACGGCACCAACATGCGGAAGCGAAGCTTCTTCAATCATCGCGTCCAAAGCAAGCTCTTCATCCAACACGACCAAGTCATTGTTCGTAAAAAGCAAATAGTCGCAATTCAAAAATTCAGCGGCAATTTTTGCACCAGCGTTGTTTCCCTTAGCGTAGCCGCCATTATCAAGGCTTCTCCACAAAAATAAGCGATGACCATCAAAGCGTTTTTCTTCTAGCTTTGAGCCGTCATAAACTTGACTCGAAACAGCATCTCCAACAGCCGAAAGCTTCGCGAAGTTTTCATCATCGACGCTGTTATCGACAACGACAAACGAAATTTGTTCACGAGATTTTTTGCATTTTTCAATATAATGCGAAATGCAACGGATAGTCGCCTCAGCCGACTTGTAATCCACAAAAATAAACGTCAGCATGAAGCCTCCCCGTACAGCGAGAGCCACTCTTTTTTGCGAGCTTCCCAAGCATTACTTTTCATGTAACGCACGGCATTATTTTCTTTCTCAAAAATTTTCCCGCTTATCAAATCCGAATACGCCTGTTTCATCATATTCGACAAAGCTTCAACATGTTCTTCTTCCGTCGCATAATGGTAACTGTACAAGCAATCGCACTTTGCAACAATATCTTTAACGCAAGGAATGTCAGAACAAATAAGCGTCTTGCCGTAAGAAAACGCAAGCGGAATCGTCCCCGAATTCAACGACGAACGGTAACTATACGGAGCCATCAAAACGCCAGCCGACTTGATGTAAGCAGCCAACTTTTCATCAGGAATAAACTGCGGATCAAAAACAATATCGTCTCGATTATCCAAAAGCTGCTGGATAGTTTCCTTATACGACTCAGGTTCCACCTTGCCGCAAATCAAGAGCATCGGCGAAACCTCGCCGGAGCCCCCCTGCAACGCACTTTCAGGCAAGTTCGAGGGCCACGCCTTTTTAAACGCTTGCACCAAGACCTCAATATTCTTATAAGGCTGAATCGCTCCCGTAAAAAGGAATATCGGCCTGCCACGCGTTATGTTGTAACGAGCATAAATATCAAAGTCGCTTTCAGGGTAAGAACCATAATAGTCGCCATGAGGAATCAGCTGAATCTTATCAGCATATTTTTCCAAATGCGCAATCTTAACGGTATCCTTGCACATGATGTGTATTTTATCTGAAAAACGCACCAAAAGCCTAAAAAGAATCTTGTTGTAAAAAGGCGTTTTTGCATGCGACACAATGTTATGAATCGTCCAAACGATTTTTTTCCGCTTGCATTTCAGCATAAGCAAAAAGTACAAACGCTTCAAGAACGAAACGAAAGTCTTGCTCTGGTCAAACCAGTTTATATGATAGACATCGGCATCGAATATGGACTTGGGATTGGACTTTTTTACATCCTTATAGCCCACGCATTTAAAGCATCCTGACGATTCCAAAAGCTTTGCGAGATTGAACAGAAAATGGTTTGTCCTTTTCTGATGGGTCGGATAAAAACAAATTGTTTTCTGCTGCATGCTAAACCTCAAAAAAGATGCAAAATACGAGTGGGGATATATTCAACGACTAGCCGCAAAAATCCATAATACAGCGTCTGGAATTTTTTGCCTGCACGCTGGTAACGGCGGAAAGCGTCCTTCATCAACGTCGCGTGATAAGCCCAGTTTTCCATGAAGGTCAAATCATCGTACAACGATTTGTGCTTATCCCTAATGTAAGACGTATTTTCTTTCCAGTTCAGCACTTTATTCGAAACACGCGTCTTAGCATTCACTTCGTCAAGGCACACCACCAAAGCTTCGGGAACAAAATAAAATTCAGCCACTTGAGCAAGCCGAATACACAATTCGTATTCTTGCCAGAACGTCAAACGCTCATCAAAATTACCCACTTGTTCCAACAATTTCCGAGGGAAAAAGAGGCACGACGTTGACGTGACATAAGTCGTTCGAATCAAGCGAGACAAGTCGCCAGAGAACTTTTTAGGCGGGATAACCGTAAGCACTTGGACATTTTCGCCCGAGACCTTTTTGAACGTTCTTCCGCAAAAAATAACAGAACCCGGATGTTTCTCGTAAAGAGCAAATTGCTTTTCAAGCTTATCCGAAGTCCACTCGTCATCGTCATCCAAGAACGTGACAAACTCGCCAGTCGCACGCGCTAACCCCTGATTGCGAGCGTAATTTCCGCCATGGGAATCCTTTTCATCAATGCGGACATAAACAATGCGAGGGTCGTTCTCGTAAATGCTCTGGGTTTCATCAACGGACGCGTCATCGACTACAATGCATTCAACGCCATCACCGCTCACCGTCTGCGATAAAACGCTGCGGATGGCATTCTCCAAAAGCTTATGCCGATTTTTAGTCGTTATCACTGCAGAAAATTTCATCACGTTTCATCCTTCGCTAGCAACTTTTCGCCGTCAGCATTCTCGTCGTCTGATTCTTTATCCGTTGTTTCGTCAGACTCTTTTTCATCCGCATGGAGCACGCCCATGCAATATCCCATCAGCATATACGCAAAGGTGTTGTTTCCGCCAATTTCTCCCGACAAGCATGCAAATATAAAGAAGCAAACGGTTACTAAAAGACCCGCTTTAGCATAGGGCGATTTCCATCGCCTAAAGAAGTAATAAAACGCCATGATAAAGAGCAATGCATAGCAAGCCATGCCGATAATCCCGTAATCAATCATCTGGAAAAAGATAATAGATTCCAAACCGCCAATTTCGCTATCGACAATGCGGTCATTGTACGTATCGCGCTCCATCACGTACTTGCTCGTGTAACGCACACCATTCCCATAAATGGGACTCTTCATAAAGTGCATATAAGAAAACAGCAGTTGTTGCTCACGCATGCTCAAAGAGCTGCCTTCGCCCTCGACATTGAATTTATCGACGACTTTGGGGACATACATCAGCGAGCCAAACACAATCAAAAAAATCACAAACAGGCGAAGCCTTATGCCAATTTTCATAAAGCCGTAAATGCCAAGCCCCAAAAGTGCGCAGACCAAAGCCGTTCTAGAACCAGACATGCAAATCAGCAAGAACAACGCTCCCCACGCTACCGTCTTTCTCGCTTTGCTCCACGGCAAATCTTTCAGCCGGCACGTAAGCATCATCAAGGAGCAACATAAAATGCTACCAAGAACCGTCGGATGCGTCGTCGTAATAAAAATTCTCGAACGATAAGTTCTCGATGCCGAAACGGCGCTATTCAAGTCATAGAATCCGTCATAATACGAGAACGCCTTGCAAATAAAGGGGAACACCCAATTGGTTTTTATTAAAAATTCTATAAAGCCCAGAACAAAAAAGATGATTATCGGGTAAAACCAGAGTTCCTCGAATTTGCCTTTTTTATATGCCAACCCACCAATAAACGCAACAATCAAATAAGCATAGTTTTCCATAAATAAACGGAACGCGTTATAAATCCCTTTACCGCCATCCCCGTTCAATAAGACCGTCAACATCGGCGACAACATGCACAAAAGAATCGGAAAACGCAACGGATGCTTGAAAATTCCCTCAAACAACGCATCTTTATTCCACAAAAAAGTCACCACGAAAAAAAGGTACAAGAACAACTGTTGCGGAGAAAGCTGCGGTTTTTGTATAAAATAGATGCACGTAGGGAATACAAGCAGGCTCACAAACACGCTGATAAAAGCTTGATTTTTTCGACCAAGCAGCATCGCGCCAAGCAACGCAAAAAAGAGCAAATAAACAACAAAGCTAAGCATAAACTTTTTTCAATTCACTATAACTGTGCTCTAGCAAATTTAAAATATTCTCCCCCGAGAACCGTTCCTTGCATCCATTCCAAGCAGCTAAACCCATCCGTGCCCTGAGTACCCTATCATCGACAAGGCATTTTAATTTTTGAGCCAAAGCATCAATATCGCCAGCATTTACTAAAAATCCATCAACCCCGTTGCGGACTACAAACGGGACTCCCCCCGAAAACGTCGATACGACAGGCAACCCTTGCCCCATCGCTTCGACAAGGCTCATTCCAAACGTTTCCGAATAAGAAGGGAGAGCAAGCAAATCGTACTGCGGAATCATTTTCAAGTAATCGCTGCGGCTCACCCAATCCGAAACCAGAATCTTTTTGGAACGTCCTGCATATTCAGGGCTCGCTAATTCCTGACTTGCAAACTCTGCGTTGTAGCATTCTGCAATCTGCTTTACCTTTTCCACTTCGCCATCGCCAAACAAGCACAATTCCGCAGGGACATCAAAGTTCGCATTATTGAATGCTTCGAGCAAATCATACACGCCCTTGCGATGCCCGTAACGGCCCGCAAAGAGAATCCTCACAGGAGAACCCGCACGATTCAAATCTACAGGCGAATCCGCCAACGAGTCGCAAGGATTCGGAATGACCACATAACGGCATAACCCCTTCCCCACAAAATCATCCAAAAACTCCTGCATATCAGGCGTAATGCAAATCACCATCGCCGAATGCTTAAAATAGCTGCGAATAAAGCGTTTCACAATCTTGGGCGATTTCACGCACATTTCTTTGAACCGACTGCCATGAATATGTGCGACGTATTTTTTTTGACGCAGCCTAAGGCAAAGGCTAATCAAATACTTGCGGAAAAAGCTCCCGTTAAACGACGTATGGATTTGAACAAACGGAGCGTCAGGAGGGTTCAGCAAAAGCTTGAGACACAGCAATAAAAACTGCGGCAACGATTTGACAAACGAGCCGTTATAGCTCGCTATAAAATTGCGTTCCGGCAAATTGAACAATTTCTTGTAACTGACCAGCACAGAGCTGATACCGCCTTGCACATTAAACGCAGGCCCTATATGACATACTTTTTCGAGCATAAAAAACCAATCTAAAAAATTAAAGAACTTTAAGACGAGTCACAAACGATTCGCTATAACCAACAGGGCAATTCATCTTTGCATACAAGAACTTCGTCGGGATCTTTTCGCCAAAATGTTCAGAATACCAGCCATCATCGCGAACTTCATAAGGCAATTTCTCGTCCAATATCATCTGAACCTTCGCAACGCCAGCAACCTTGAGTACCGCTGTAGAGCCCTGCAATTCAGCAATCACAGACGGATGCAAATGGAATGGAATTTCCACAGTCGCCTTTTTAGAGAACGTTAATTTATCCGTAATCACAAATTCATTATTCTCACGGAGGAATTCGACTTTACGCGAATGCACAACACCTTCTGATTTATAGCCGTCATGCCTTGCAATTACAAAAACTTTCCCCGCATCTTCCATTTGGCATCGATAATGGTTCAGCCACATCGTAGGTCCAGCCTGATTCGCCTGATTTTTTCCATTCACGCAAACCGTATTGTGGGCAAGCGTACTGACAAAATAACGACGCAAATCTTTATGCGTATGGTACGTGAAAGTCCCCGGATCCACAAGAATTGGGAGTCCATCGACATGCAAAATAAAGCTAAGCGCATCGGCATGCCCATGAGCAGCAATGCTTAAAAATCCAAGCGGAGCTGCGTCAAAATGCAAATAGATTTCGCGGAATGCGTTGTATCCATCAACGTCCTCATTCCAAGACTTCCTGAAAATATAATGTCCGTTATAGAACCTGTTTTCATCCCCTGTAATAGGACTCGGAGAAAGTCCCAAACCAGAGTCTTTCATTGATTCAAACTTTTCACGTCCTTTTTTCCCGAACAGCAATTCGTTCTTGTCATCCCATACGACATCCGCGCGTTTGAACAAATTACTGTCAAAATAAACCGCGAACGAAGCAAGCAACGACTTGAAATTATTGAAATGACCGCCAGCATCGGGACGCAGCACAAAGCCATCGTCGCCATCGCCATACATCGGGTAATTAAATTTGCAATCCAGCATCGAATTCAAATAACAAGCCATCGAATAAAGCCGCTTATTATATGCATCCGAGAATTCAACGCCAGCACGCTTGCCAACCACAGCCGCAATCAAGAAAAAGTCATCGATAAACTGGATGTACTCCGCAGCCTCTTCGCGGTTCACGCCCTCTTCGGTATTCTGCGCCAAAATTTCGCGTTCAAGCCCTGCCTTGGCATAATTCAAACGAGCCTTGCGATACGGAAGATTCCAAGCGCAAGCCGCCACAAACAAGCCCGCATATTCCGAAATCAAATGGTTGTTCGCCGAAGAGTAAAGCGACGGATGGTTGAACGAATACTCCGCATGCTCGCAAATCAACGGCTCCCACACCTCCGTCACAAATTCTTCGAACTCTGCACTTTCGGCACAAGCAGTTCCCACATCCAAAGTTTCCCAGCAAAAGAACCAGCAAATCAAACGCAAATTCACTTCGATATTGCTGTACCAGTTGACACCCACCATGTAAAGGTTTTCGTTAAGCCAGCTCGTCAAATGGTAGCGAAACAAATCCAGATATTTTACATCATGGCTTTTTTTATAAAGCATCGCAATATGCAGCATAAACTGCATGCGGTTCACTTCCCACACATGCTTAGCGCTGCCGTACTGGTCGCTGCGAATATCAATCTTGTGCGCAAAAGACTTCGGGAACCTGCGTCCTGTCGATAAATCCAAATGCCAGTCGATCTTTTTGAAAATATCAACCGACTTGTCAAAAATCGGATACTCCAAATGAGCCGTTTCATCTTCAATAATAGACGATTTCGGCAAATCAAACGGAGGCACCGCCCTCTTCATCAAGCGTTTATCCAACACATGGGTTTGCACGCGTTGACGGACACGGTAAAAGACTTCACCAAAAGAAAATGTTTTTAAGCGCTTTATGTACCAGGAAATTTTCACATGTCAAATATAATTTTTTATCTTCCTCAATCAAGGAGCAATATGAAACAAGCATTATACATCTCTACATTTGCACTGTCGCTACTTGCTTGCAATAACGGAACATCCGACTCTTTAAACGATGCCTCCATAGAAGAAATAGAAGGCATGGTTTTAGTCCGTGGTGGAACAGAAACATTAGGAAGCAACGAGTCGAAGTATAAAGCGTCAGAACGCCCCGCAATGAAGGTCCATTTGGATTACGACTTTCATCTTGCAATCCACGAAATGACTTGCGGCGAATACCGCTCCTTAGCAAAAGAACAAAAGCTCAAAGATTTTGGCAAATGCAAAAAAGACAGCCTCCCCCTCGCCAACGTCTCATTTTATGATGCAATTCTCATCGCAAACGCCAAGAGCAAATCCGAAAATCGCGACACCGCATACACTTACACCAAAGCGACATTCGATAGCGAAGGCCACTGCACGAATTTAGATGCATTCGTATTTCATCCCGAAGTAAACGCGTACCGACTCCCCACCGAAGCAGAATGGGTGCACGCGGCATCAAAAGGCTGGGATCCCAAAAACAAAAGCTGGAATGCTGACAATTCCAATTTCACGGCACATGTTATTTGCACTGCAAAAAAAGACAACCTTGGATTTTGCGACCTCGCCGGGAACGTCAAAGAATGGGTCAACGACTGGGCAGGACATTTCCGCGACACGACGATTACAAACTACCTCGGCTCCCTTGACGGGGGCGACCTTGGGGAACGCGTTTTAAAAGGCGGCTACTTTTCGGATCGGGCATCCGACATGAACGTCATCGCCCGTGGCGACGAATACACCGTAGATGGTTCGACTCGTGCAGAACGCATCGGTTTCAGGCTCGCCTTTGGGCAGATTCCATCGCCCGTTTGGCTCGATGCCAGCGGCAAAGCACAGACAAGCACGGTATCCGCACTCGCTAACGCCACAACGCTCAAAAAATCAACCGGCACTTATAACGTAATTCTCGCATTCCGCAACGACATCAGCGGAAACCTCGCATTCATCGACTACAACGACGGAAATTTGTCCGTAACAGAAATCAGCGACACCATAGAAGTCTATCATCCCGACATTTCCCCCGACGGGAAACGCGTCGCATTTTGCACCAAACCCGAAGGCAGCAGCGGCACTTCAAAGCTCTATGTCCGCGACTTAAATTCCAAAGGCAAAAACCTCGTCCGCCTCGATGTCAAAAGCGCAGCCATCCCCCGCTGGCGTGTAAACGGCAATGGCGACACATCAATCGTCTATGTCACCGACGCAGGCAACAACAAAGATTCGACAGCATTCAAAAAAAACTCCACTTGGGAAGTACCTTTTGCAAACGGCAAATTCGGTACGCCCAAAAAACTCTTTGACGGAGCATACCACGGCGGCATCAGCCAAGACAACAAGCTAGCAGTTACAGGAGCAAGGCTCCTTCGGGCACGTCTCGCCAAATCAGGCTCGACCACCACCGAAAAATCACGCGATACCACGTGGTACAACGGCGAACAAGCTTGCAACGCCTCTCTTGCACAAGACGGCAGCAAACGCACATCGTTCCTCGACTTTGCAAGCAAAACAGGCAAAAAATTCGTAGGCGAAACATACGCAACGCACGAACGCATCTTTATCGCCGATAGCAACGGAAAGTTAATACAAAGTATTCCATCGCCATCGGGCTACACGTTCGACCACAGCGAATGGGCGACTAACGGAAAAACATCCAACATCGTGGCGACGCTCACCAACTCCAATGGAGCCCATACAAAAATCGTTCTCGCAAGCCCCGCCGACAGTTCCATCGTGGAACTTGCCGAAGGCGAAGAGCTTTGGCATCCATGCCTGTGGGTAAAAAAAGCTCAACAGACCAGCAACTCCGACGACGTTGGAATCGATTTCGAACTCGACCCAGATTCCGCCGGAATATATTTTAACAATTCTGGAGCAACACCCAATGCAGATATTTACCGCTACAAAATGGAAATTTTGTGGCATTACAAAGATTCCGCCAATACGGTCATCTTTGGCTCCTCCAGATCATATCGCGGTGTAAATCCAAACGAATTCAGCAAAGAAATTAATGCGATTAACCTTGCAGTTCCGGCAACCGTCATCAATTCAAGCCAATTCCTTTTTGAAAACTATGTCCTTCCCCATGTAAAAAATCTCAAGTTAATCATCACATCAATCGATCTCGATAGGGGATACATCTCTGGCAACAATTCAAATAACGTATTCTACACAGCCTATAAATCATATCCGGGTTACGTTTACGACATGAACCATAACTTTTGGAAAGAAGGCTATCCCAAAGGGTTATACGAATCAACATTCGAAGGCCTCGGAAAAAAGGAATTAGAAGACAATCTACGACCGCATCGCGGCTTCCTCGAAACAAAATCAAACACATGGGGAACACCAGTCATCACCGAAGATTCCTGCTGGATGGATTCAAAAGCAAATGTTTATCGGATAAACGTCAATCATCTCATCGACTTCATTGAAGCCTGTAAACAAAACAACATCTACCTCATAGGCGTGCTATTCCCCATGAATCCCCAATACAGAGAAACTGGAGCATACGGCTATGCGGGACTCCGTCGAAGCGAAGCCCCCGCCCTCATCAACGAAATTGCTGAATTAAGCAAAACTTATTCAAACTTCACTTTGCTGGACGAAAACAAAATGGGCAATCACGACTACTCAGATGACATGGCAAACGATTACAGTCACCTATCTAAAGCAGGTGCCGAAAAGCTCACCCGTCGCCTCGACTCCCTTATCAAAACGCTCGATATAGATTTCAGCAACAAAAAAGGGAAGTAGCCTCTACTTCCTTTTTTCACACATTCTTGAAAATGAATTTTTAGAGGCGACCTACATCCCCAAGATTTTCTTGTAAGCGCGAATCAGCTTCGGCCTTTCAAATTCCCAGCTGAGTTCGCTTTGCACGCGTTTGCGTCCAAACGCTCCCATTTCGGCGGCCTTTTCGGGATTATCGATCAGCCACAAAATCTTTTCGGCAAAATCGTCCGTGTCCGTGTTCTTCGCATAAAGCGAAGCGCCCTGTGCCGAGAACATCCCTTCCTTGAGCGTAAACTGCACCATCGGCTTTCCGAACGCCATATATTCCATGATTTTGTTCATAGTCGATTTGTCGTTCATTTCCGAAGGCAAGTCGGGGTTCACGCACACGTCAGCCGTGTTCATCACGTCAGCCAAAAATTCATCGCTCACACGTCCCGGGAACTCCACGTAGTCGGTCAAGTTCATTTGTTCATTCAATGCACGGAGCTCTTCGAGAGACGGGCCTCCGCCCATAATGCAAAAACGAATATCCTTGCGATTTTTCTTGTTCACAATGTAATCGACCGATTGCAGCAAAAGGTCAATGCCTTCTTGCTTGCCCATCACGCCAATGTAGCCCACCAGGTACTTGAATCCCTTCTTGACTTCTGGCTTTGCAGGCCCCACCTTCAATTTTGAAAGATTCGGACCGCTACGCACCACCGTAATATCGTCTTCGCACTTGCGGCCACGACGCATCGCAATTTCCTTGTACGATTCGTTTGTCACAATCGCATGCTTCGCAAAGAAATACGTAAAGCGTTCCACCAGAATCATCGCACGGTAGCCAAAGCCCTTCTTGCCAAACTTCGCAATCCACAGTTCTGGATTGATATCGTGATGGTCAAAGAGGAACTTGCAACGCGTGAACGTAAAGAACAAGAACGCCGCAATAAAAATCAAGTCAGGCGGATTGCAAGCATGGATAACATCTTGCACGCCCTGCTTTCTGAACACCTTAAAAAGCAAACGGAATTCATGATAAAGTGCGCAAAAATATTCCTTGAAGTAATCCAGCGTCCCCTTCGCCTCTGGCAACGGATGACGGTAAATCTTGATGCCTTCAAGTTCTTCGTATTCCAAAGGATACTTCTTCGTCTGGGGGCAAATGACAGTCACTTCGGCACCCGCTTCATGCAGGGATGTCGCTTCTTGCCACACACGACGGTCAAAAGGCACAGGAAGATTTTCAACGACTATACAGACCTTTTTGCCTGACAGTTCCTTTATAGACTGTTCCATAAAAAATTACCAACAAAAGCCTTCGTAATTCGGGAGCGTTTCTACGGACTGGTCCTTCAAACGCACGAGATCCAAGAAATGAACCTCAGGATTATCACGAATCAATTCAGGCATTTTCGGATTTCGGACAGTAATGATGACAAGCGAACTATTTTCCACAACGTCTTCGACATTCTTCACCAAAAGCGGAAGCAAATGGGGAATACGCCTGTTGAGTTCGCGGAGGTTCGTCTCCGTATCTTGGGCGATATTCAAATAACGGTCGTAAATGCTGAGCGAGCAACCCTTTCCAAGCACGCCTTCGGCCAAACGAATTGCAGCCGAGTTGCGCAGGTCGTCCGTCCCCGCCTTGAACGTAAGCCCGATTATACCCACAGAACGAGCGCCAATCTCTTGCACGCGTTCGAGCACGCGCTGGATATGCACGTTGTTGCTGCATTCAATCGACGAGAGCACCGGGACATCCACCTGGTTGGACTCCGCCAAAAAGTTGAGCCCGCGCAAATCCTTCGGGAGGCACGAACCGCCATAGGCAAAGCCCGGCTTAAAGTAATACGGCGAAATATTCAGCTGCGTATCCTTGCAGAACAATTCCATGACGCTATGGCTATCAATATCGAGCTTCTTGCAGATGGCGCCGATTTCGTTTCCAAAAGTCACCTTCAATGCATGGTACGAGTTATTGACAAACTTGATGATTTCGGCGACCTTCGGTTCGACCTCAATAATTTCGCTGCCCAGCGGCTCGTAAATTCTTCGGAGATAGTCCAGAGCGCGGCGGCATTCGCAACCAATCACGGTCAACGGCGGATTCAAGTAGTCTGCAACAGCCATGCCTTCGCGCAAAAATTCCGGGTTCGACGCCACCGCAAAGTTGATGCCCTCGCGCTTGCCCGAAATCTTTTCGATAAGCGCAGCCGCAACGGCATTCGTTCCCGGGGGAACCGTGCTACGGATAACCACGATATGGAACGTCGATTTGGAGCGGATAACCTCGGCTATAGACCTGACCGCTGACATCAGATAAGTCGTGTCCAAACGGCCATCGGCGGCATTAGGAGTGCCTACGCACAAAAAAGAAACATCAGTCTTAGAAACAGCCTCGAACGGTGAAGAAGTAGCCGAGATAAGCCCGACCTTGTAGCCTTCATGCATGACTTCATCAACATCTCTTTCGACAATTGTCGGGAGACCAGAAGCTATTCGGTTTACCTTATTGATATCGACATCACATCCAATGACTCGATGGCCAAGCTTTGCTAGGCAGGCAATTCCAACGCACCCTACATATCCCAATCCGAAGACGCTAATAGAAGCCATAACCTATTCTCTCTATAAACAAAAAGTAACTGCCACGGCGAAGCAAGCAAAAGAGCCTGCACCAACTCGGACATTTTTAGATTCGCAACACATACTATATAAGATAGCAATTACCGCCTATAGAAATACGTTATAAAATCAAAATAAGACTTTTATAGGCTCTATTTTAACAATTCATTTTTATTCGTTCGTAGGCTTTTTACGTCTAGGACGGCGAACAATAAAGAGGCAAGCGCCAATCAGCACAAGAGTCACCGAGACAACCTTCCCTACAGGGAACGCCTCGGAAAAAACAAGAGCGCCCGCCAATGTCGGGACCGCCGCGCCGACGGCCGCACTAAACGGAATAATAAATAGCGCCCGCCCGCGCGAGAACGACACTTGAGAATACAAAAACGCAATACTATACGTCGCCACATAGCCGAGCGTTCTAAAGTCCAAGAGCAAATTCGCAATCGACGAAAACTCGATATGGTCCAAATCAAAATCCATCGCAAGGCTCTTGTAAAACGCCGCCGAAAGCCCAAAGCCAACACCCATAATCAGCGAATCCACCATTTCGCGATCTTTCACCCAAAGGTGCGCAATGAGCGTTGCAAAGCAAAGCCCGCCCGCATACGCCCAAAGCATTCCGATATTTTGAATTGCCGTGGACTCCCCGAGATTTTCGACAGAATACAAAAGCCCAGCCACGACAAAGCAAATCGCCACGACAATTCGTTTCGTCAGCACTTCCTTGAGAATGCAAAAGCCCATGAGAGCCGTCAAAACCGGGTTCAAAACCATCATCGGTTGCACTTGAGAAAGGTCGTAACTCGCCATGGCGATATAGTAGCCAAGTGTAGCAAGTCCAGAGCAGCCTATTCCAAGCCACCAGAATTTGTTAGTAACAACACCCTTAAAGAATTCCCAAGGATTCGAAGTTCCGCCAGTGCGTTTGCCAACAGCAGACACACCTGACTTTTCAAGAATATTGCCGCAAGCAAACAAAAATGCCGGGCCGATTGTCAATAAAAGAAAAAGCATATAGTAGGCAGAACTTAGAACTTAGTTGGCAGAAATTAACTTTTTTGAATTCATAAAAGAACTAAGCATTTTCTCTATTTCTCGCAATAAAGAGAATTTTTCATTAACATCTTCGGCTGTTAAATATCCAAGATTTATACAAATTTGCAACTGAGTTTCCAATTCCGCAGCAGATCCACTAGCAATCCTCAAAAAGTATTTTAACTCACCCTGAAGTTTTCTTCCACAACCTTCCGCAATATTAGAGGGAATAGAAATCGCCGCTCGTCTCATTTGATCCGACAAAGCAAATAATTCTTCTCTAGGTAATTTTTTTACAATTTTATAAATGTCTGTTGTCAACAACATAGCCTTCTGCCAAACAACCAACTTTTTGTAATTCGATTCCATACAGACTTCTTTATTTGCAATAAATCTAAATACAAACTTCTAAGTTCTAAGATCTAAGCTCTAAGTTCTAAGCGCTAAATCCCGTCATATATTTCTTTATAAATCCAGTAATTGCCCATGACGCGCTTCACGTATTCACGAGTTTCCCAGTAGCTGATTTCTTCGACACGCAAATCCCATGGAAGCCCTTCGCTCTCGGATTGCCAGCGCTTTGTGGGCTTCGGACCTGCATTGTAATTGCCAAGGACATACATGTAATCGTCATTGTATTCGTCCTTGAGGTCTGTCAAATAACGTATTCCCAAGCGGATATTCATGTACGCATTGTACAAACGCTTCGGCACAAAGTTCGAAATTTCTTCCTTTTCGGCAAGCATCTTGCCCGTGGCCGGCATAATCTGCAACAAGCCGCAAGCGCCCGCAGGGGAAGTAATCTGAAAATCAAAGATTGATTCCTGACGCATCACGCTATACACAAAGAACGGATCGATGTTGTTCCCCGAATAGTAAACCACCGGGTCGGCATACGGCACCGGGAAAAGGTAATGCAGCACGTCTATCGGCGGAGACATCAACAAGCGTCTATCAATCTTCGCCTGAAATTGGCGAGCAAGCCTGTAACCGGCAGCAGTTTCGCCCATATCGTAAAAGAGCTTTCCGTATTCGTAAAGGAAATCCAAACGCTTCGCGTTTTTCTTCTTGATTTCGTCATAAAGCCTAAAGGCTTCTTCTTCAAAACCGTAGAGGAACAGCTTCTTGATGCGTTCATAGCGTTCTTTGCTATACGAGGCATCGGGCTTTCCAAGCTTGTTCGTCGTGCGAATCCATTCGAGAGTCGCCGCAGGCGACATCGCCACCCCATGCGCATACGGGATTTTACGCATCGGCAACAAGCGGTGTTCCAAAAGCTTCGTGCGGCTGCGGTGCGCGTAATACGAAAGCGGGAAATCCCTGATGCAATCCAGATACGCTTCGCGGGCCAAGGAATCCTCGCCCATTTTTCTGTATGTGTCGCCCAAGAACATTCTCGCGGCGCTGCCGCTCCACAAGAACGGATCTTTCTTCGCTTCGCGGAAGTTCGCGGCGGCTTCAACCCACATGCCACGCTTAAAGTAGATGTAACCGATGCGGAATCTCGCCCACTGACGCTTCAAATTGTTCTTAAAACGTTTATGGACAAGCTTCATGTAGCATTCGACAGCCTTGTCGTACATCAGCTTTTGTTCAAACTCAAAACCGCGCAGCCAAAGGTTGTTTGCATTTTCGTTGCTGTATTGGCTCACGTCCTGCAAAAGCGAATCGTAAGTATGGATTTCTTCGTCAAAGACCCCAGCGGCTTCTTTGCGGTAAAGCTTCAGAATCGCATTAATCCAAGACGGACGAGTCTCTACATTTTCAATCAAGTAGCGGTATTGCTCAATAGCTTCCGCATTACGGTTCAAAGCACGCAATGCGCCAGCACGTTTTTCCCACAGCGCAATGCGGGTACTCAAATCGAGCGTGCTCTTTTTCAAACGTGCCTGCAACGGGTCGTCAGACGGCGGCACCACCAGAGACGGATTTTTCTGCGCCATCTGGGCATCCATAATCTGGATAGAATCCAGCAAGTCCAGACAGTTTTTCATCTCGTCCTTGGTGCAAGCCATCTTTGCATAAGCGACTTTTTCCGCAAGCGTTTCGGGGGCGCCGAGCACTTCGCGCAAACGGCGAATCGACTGGAAAGCTGAATCCTTATAAGCCGTGCGGCTAGTCAAAAGCTTCATGTAAAGCCTTTTCGCCTGCTTCAAGCGGTAGGAATCTTCCAAATAGCGGGCGTAGCGATACCTCAAGGCGACCACATCGTCGTTATCGGGGTAACGGTCCAAAAACACCATCAACGATTCCGCGCGCGACACGTCATTGATCGAATTGTCCGCCATCGTCGCTTCAATTCTTAAACGGTCAGCAACTTCGCGCCAAATTTCGTCCGATTCCAAGCTTTTTTCCAAACGGAGCGTTTCGCGCATCTTGGCATATTTTTCTTGCTTAAAATTGGCACGAGCCATGCGGAGAATAACATTCCCCGTCAAGCCTGATTCACGGTTGCGAAGCGAATTGTACGCCGTATAAGCGCTATCCCATTGGCCACTGTAATAAAAATAGGCAGCACGGGCAAAATCGCGGTGGTTCTGCGAAACCGAAATATCATTCATCGTTTTCTTTGCACGGGCCGCACGGACAACGACATCCTGGAACTGCTCTGGCGCCACCGATTCCTGTTCCACAAACGGGGACTTAGAAAGGGAATACACCGAGCCGTCCATCTGCGCATACGAGACGGCAACACAAGCAAGCAACAACGAATAAAAAAACTTCATCTACAATCCACCAACCGTTTTATTTTTCAACTTGTCCCACAAAACTAGATATACCAAGTTCTGTAATCGTTTGCGCATATTTTTTATGCAAAAATGCGTTCACATCCTCGGCATCATCCATTTGAAGGACAGTCAAAGCAGTATCGCGAACATCTTCAAAGTTAATCGAACGGATAATCTTCTTTGTCGTCATGACGCTCCACGGAGTCATGGAAAGCTCATCGACGCCAAGGCCCACCAGCAACAATACGCTCATCGGGTCAGTACACATTTCGCCGCAAACTGCAACCGGGATTCCCTCGCGGTGCGCAGCCGTCACAGTCTGGTAAATCATGCTGAGCACTGACGGATGGTGCGGCTTGAACATGTCCGTAATGAGTTCGTTTGTTCTATCGACAGCAAGCGTAAACTGAATCAAGTCATTCGTGCCCAAGCTAAAGAAATCCGCTTCCTTAGCAAGTTTATCCACAATCATCACGGCAGCGGGCACTTCAATCATCACGCCCACCTTGACTACAGCGGGCTTAAAGCCTTCTTCTTCAAGTTCCTTGCGGGCTTTCTCGATGCAAACCTTCGCGCGTCTAAGTTCGCTCATGCAAGAAATCATCGGCAAAAGGATTCGCAAATTGCCTTTAGTATTTGCAAGCAAAAGAGCGCGGAGCTGCGTTATAAAAATATCTTCGCGGTCTAGGCACACGCGGATAGAGCGCCAACCCATAAACGGGTTCGATTCGTTCACCGCCGAAATTCCGCTCACCAGCTTGTCGCCGCCCGCATCGAGCGTGCGTATCACGACCGGGCACGGAGCCATCGTTTCAAGAATATGCCTGTAAGCGTTTTGCTGTTCCGCCTGCGTCGGAACATCTTTTTTAAAGAACAAAAATTCCGAACGGTAAAGACCAATACCCGTCGCGCCAAAGTCTTTGACTTTGTCTGCTTCGGTCGGCATTTCGATGTTCGCGTGCAGCACAATGTACTTGCCGTCGCGCGTCATCGGCTCCAGCTGTCGCATCGTGAAAAGTTCACGGCGCTGGCGTTCAAACGTTTCTTGACGTTCATGGAACTTGCGGATATCATCTTCGTTCGGATTGATGATAACCTTGCCATCAGAGCCATCGACGATAATCGTGTCGCCGCTTTTAACAAGCGCCGCCACGTTGCGAAGACCGCCCACCGCCGGGATTTGCAACGACCTCGCCAAGATCGCCACATGGCTCGTTCGTCCACCCGTATCCATCACGATGGCGTTCACCTGTCCAGGCTTCAAGGACATCAAGAAGCTTGGAACAAACTCATGAGCCACAAGGACAATGCCGTCTTCGTCAGCCACGTCCTCCAATACAGGTCCGGAGTCGTCCATCGCAGCCATCAAGCGGTTATACAAGTCGCGCAAGTCCGCCGCTTTGTCCCGCATGGCCGGGGAATTAATTTTTTCGAACTTGTCGATGTACGAGCCAAAGACTACATGCACCGCCCACTTCGCGTTCTTGTGCTTTTTCTTGATTTTGTCCAGAACTCCGTTCACCAGTCCCGGATCTTGCAAAATCATCAAGTGGGTCGCAAAAATCAAGCTGTCCTTTACGCCAGCCCGACTTTCCGAAATTTCTTTTATCTGAGCAATTTCTTTTGCCGTCTTAGAAACCGCTTTTAAGAACAACTGTTCTTCAGCCGCGATGCGGCTCTCGGGAAGCGTTTCTTCGACGACGGAGAACTCCCTGTTGGCTATAGGAAACACCGTCCCCATGGCAAAGCCAGGAGACGATGGCACACCGACGAGTTCTGTCCTTGGAGATTTACGACTCGCACCGTCGGTATTTTTTGCCACGAACTTAGCAGGGTTCTTCGTTGAAGTGGTCATCAAAAAGCTTTTCCAACTGCTGGACGACTAACTCCTCATCCTCGCCATCGATTTCGAATTTGACTTCGGAACCCGCTGGGATAGCAAGCATCATCACATTCAGGATGCTCTTCGCATTGGCCTTGGAACCATCAAACAAAATGGAAACATCGCTCCTTGCTTGGCCGGTGATATCGACTATCATGCCAGCTGGGCGAGCGTGAATACCCAATTTGTTGGAAACAGTAAAGTTTTTCGTAATCATTAACGTCCTCAGAAAAAATCCACATTAATATCAAGGCCATCTTGCAGGATGATCTTGAACAGGCTGTCGGCAGAACGAACTGTCTTCACTAAATCGTCATGCAGCTGTCTATCGTTAAGCAAGATACCAACCGTATTGTCTTTCGATTCGATCTTGCCCTCTACCTTGGCTATCAGCCCATCCAAATGCTTGGTCACGTCTTCCAGCTCAGAGATAAGCTGGTTCGCGTTCCCCATGACCTTGTCCGTCCCCGCAAACAAACCGTCAATCGGTCCCTTGACCCCATCAACCAGTTCGTTCACCTTGACCGTCACCTTATTCAAATTCGCAAGGCTCTTCTTGAGCTGCGGGTCTGTCGTCGTCACCAACGACGTCAAGCGGTCTTCAAGACCTTCGGCCTTAATCAAAAGCGTCCTGAAACGATCCTGGAATTCTGGGTTTGCAATAGTCCCGTTCAAAGCGACCTTCACCGCCTCAAGCAAAACCTTCGTCGAGTCGCAAACTTCGCCTGCAAGCCCAAGAGCTTCGGCAATGCCCGCGTCAAACTGGCCCGTAATGGTGTCGCCCGGCACAAAGTATTCTTCGGAGTCGCCGAGAATCATGCCAATCTGGCGTTCGCCCATGATTCCGATATTCTGCACGCGAATTTCGGAATCCTTCGGGATTTTCACATTGGACTTGAGCCTGATCGTGACGACAACGCGATGACCAGAAAGCTCAATGGACTCCACGCGGCCAAGCTTCACGCCATTGATTTTGACCGGGTCGTCCAAGACAAGCGTACTCACTTGCGTGAACCGCAAATGATACACGTCGAATGTTTCACGCAGATCCTTCTCGTTCAGAAAGAACATGCCAAATATCAAAATGACAATGGCTAAAAGAACGACAAGTCCTACAGAAAAATATAGAGCAGTATTCTTTTTCATTTCAATTCTAATCTAGCATATTTTGCTTTAGTTCCAAGTTACTAGTTACTAGTTAGGGCCGCTTTGCGGCAGTTTTAAGTTCTGAGTTACTAGTTACTAGGGCGACTACGTCGCAGTTCTGAGTTTGGAGTTACTAATTACCGAGGTTGCTTCGCAACAGTTTCGAGTTTTAAGTTACTAGTTACTGAGATGCCTTCGGCACAGTTTAGAGTTTTAAGTTACTAGTTACTAGATTTTTTTATCAAGAATCTCTAGTAACTAGTAACTAGAATCTAGTAACTAAGCTACTCCCCTACCCTCACAATGGGGCTGTTCGTCTCAATCCCGTTCACATGGCGGTCGAGCCAGTCGAGCAACAACGCGTCGCGTTCAGCCTGCGGCAGAGCAAACTTTTCGCGTCCTTCCTTCTGCATGAACACGTCGAGGTAAGTCATCAGCACGCCACCGGCAACAGAGACGTTCATAGATTCGGTAATGCCATACTGCGGCAACTTGAACTCGTAATCGGCATGGGCAAGCGTGTCAGGATGGTTCCCGTGGAATTCGCTCCCCAAGTAAAACGCCATCGGCTGGCTCAAATCAAGGTCGAGCACAGAGTTCGTGGTGTTCGTGCTTGCAACTGCAATCTTGTAGCCCTTCTCGCGGAGCTTTTCCATGCAGAGCATGCGCTTCTTGTACAGATAAAGGCTCATCCACTTGTAAGAGCCCTTGAGAATAGACTTGTTCACGCTGTATGCATTGTCTTCTTCGATGATGTGCACATCCTGGATGCCAAAAACTTCAGCCGTGCGAATCACTGCCGAAATGTTGTGCGGATCGAACAAGTCTTCGAGCACCATGCAAAAATGCCTCGTGCGGCGATTGACTACAGAAGTAAGCAGCTCACGACGGCGTTCCGTAACACGAGCAAGCAACGATTCCAAATCCTTCGATTCACTCATTCTTTAATCCTTTTTTATAGATATGCTTTTCGCAGGTTCTTCAGGTTCAACTGCATCAGTAGAATCAAGTTTAATATTATGATCCACAGGTTCATTGCTCTTGATTCGTGCAGGCGGCTTCGAAAGCTCTAGCAGAGCTCTTTCCTTACGCGCTGCATCCCCAAGTTTCCAAGGAGCGCCAGCGACCACTTTGTCGAACTCGGCTATATGGCGGGCATTTTCTGGAGTCTGCAATTTTGGATTGTTGGCAATAGGTTTTCTATTTCCGCCATAATACATGTTAGCCGCTTTTTTCACATCGCCCACGACATCGTCGATTTTAGAATTCACCACGCTCTTGAACACACGCAACTGCATGATGGAATTCAACACGGAATTTCCCGGGAACACGATTGCAGTTAATTTATACTTAAGAGTCCTCGGGGCAATCAAGTCCATGTCCAAATACGCGATAGCCGTCCCCTTTAAAGACCACTTCAAAATTTGAGCATAGCCATATCCAAAGAACATATTGCGGAGCATCAACTTGGTTCCAGCGCTATCCGACAAAGCCCAAAAGAAGTCGCCCGAAAGCCCATCTCCGTTGTTTCCAGAGAAATACCTGCGATCCGTGCTATTATATTGGAGTTCGTATTTAGAATCCAAGTACGCATTGATAAGGTCTGCGGTAAACGGCATGTTGTCAAACAAGTAGCTGATTTCGTTCACTTCGAGCGGGAGCGTGCCTTCGCTAGAATATATCGCCCTGTACTGGCGGCCAAGACGCAAAAAGATGTCCGTCATCATCGGGGAGTTCACGTTCGTCGAAAAACCGCGCTTGACAATTTCCTTGTAAGGAGCGCAAAATTCAGCGTCGTAATCAATCTTTGGCCAAGGCTTCATGTCATCTTCGGTACAAGCCTCGTACTTCATGTCAAGGCACCTGTACATGCCCGAGCAGAACGACCGCAAGTCGTCAGCCTTGTCCCGCATTTTTTTAAGGAGCTTATCGCGGGAAACCTGCGACGAAGGAATACTCTTCGCAGCATAAGACGGTGCGACGCCTAACGTCAAAACAAAGGCGCTAAGGCACAGGCACAAAAGCGGAAAACGAAGAACCTTGCATCGCATAGGACCAACCTCGTTTAAGGTTTATCTGAACTCAAGACTGTCCAGAGGAATAACGGTGAACGGCTTGAGGGCATCGAACATGGCGACAGGACCGACAATCGATATCGTCATCTTCTTCTTATCAAAATACTTAGCTATCATCGCTTTGACCTGTTCAGCCGTCACAGCATTGATTTCCGTCACATAATCCAAGTAATGGTTGTCCGACTTGCCCACCAGTTCGCCTCTGGCAAAAATGGAAGCTGTAGCCGACGGGGAATCAAAAAGGCTCGGCAAGCTCTCGACCAAGGACTTTTTCGCCTGTTCCAGCTCTTCAGCCGTCGGGCCGTCCTTCGCAAGCTTTTCCACTTCTTCGAACACGAGTTTCATCGCAAAATCGACCGTTTCGACCTTGGTTTGCAAAGCAATCGTCGTCATCGCGGTATCGCGGTAGTCGTTGCCGACCGTGCTATAAACGCTATATGCCAGACCTTCGTCGCTGCGGACGCGGTTCATGAGCCTGGAGCTAAAGCTCCCGCCGCCCAAAATGAAACTTGCCACCGCAGTCGGGTAATAGTCCGGGTGCGGACGCTTCACGAACGGCTGGTTCATGGTGATGTTCGCCTGCGTAATGTCCTTATCGACCACATAGACACCCGGCTTGCGGGCAAAAGACAACGGTTCCGGCACAGGCTTTTCGGCCTTTGCAGACGCGACATTCCAGCTATCGAAGAATCCCTTGAGCATCGTCACCGCAGAATCCTTATTGATGTCGCCCGAGAGAGCAAAGACAATCCGCTTAGAAGAATACACGCCCTTTGCAAGACGCTTCACATCGGCTGCAGTCACAGCCTTGTACTCCGCTGCATTGGCATCCCAAAGACGCGGGTTCGGCACATAGTTCACCTTGGACTTGAGCGCAGAAAGCACCTTCGCCGGAGTTTCAAAACGGCGTTCGTAAGCAGTCACAAAGTTCGCCTTCATGATTTCGAGCTGGTCTTTGTCAAACGCCGGAGCCGTAAGCACATTTTTGGCGAGCTCAAGCATCGACGGAAAATCCTTAGAAAGGCAGTTGATGTCAAATGCCGAGAGGTACGTTCCCACGCTCGTCGTAATCGAAGCACTTACGAATTCCAACGAATCTTCGAGAGCATGCGCAGAAATTCCGCCACCCGAGCCGCGACGGATCATCGAACCCACCATTTCAAAAGCTGCCACATCCTTGAGAGCCTGCGGCAAATTGCTTTCTTCGAAATAAACCGTAAAATCGACCAACGGGAGCGTCGTGTCGCTCACAATGTAACCCGTAACTCCTTCCGCAATTTCAACGCGGAAATCCTTAGGGTACGGAGCCACGTACTTGTATTCCGGGAATTCAATCTTGCTGTAATGTTCAGGCAAATCGCTCTTAACAACTACAGGTTCATCCGAATAGTCGCGAGAATAAATATCGTCAGCCGACGAGTTACGACCCATCGAGCCATGCCTTGGCATCATGGAACACGCCGTCAAAACAGCCAAAAAGGCAGCAGAAATCAAGTAATTCGTTTTCATCAACTAGAAAATAGTAAACTAAAATAGGATCATTCCAATCTAGACTATAGATTTTATTGTTTATGCTACCACATTCTAAAATTTGAGGTATATTAATACTTGAGCCTTCCTAGTGGCCACAACACGCGTAGTAAGCCTACCTCCGGCTTCCGCACAGTTCTCCAGTCGAGACGCAACTCCACCAGGAAGGCTTCTTCAATCCCTCCTATGAAAGAGACCCGACGCGATTGCGCCGGGCCTTTTTCATGCTCTGTTGCGGGGCCAGCATTCTCGCGAAAGCGAGAATCCATAGATCCTCGATCAGGTCGAGGATGACGCAGTGACTCGCAGCTCATTGCTCACCGCTATATCAGCTAAATCTTCCATTGAGCTGTTTGCGGCGACGGCCGCGTTCCGAAACAAGAGCCTCGATGAGGAACAGCAAGGCGGCAAGCCCAAGGAAAACCTGATAGCGGTCTTGGTAATTTTCCATGCGGTCGCTGCTCTGGTCTTTCTTTTCGAGCGTCGAAATCTCGGTCAAGACCTTTTGCAGCTGGAACTCGCCCGGGCTTGCGTAAAAATACCGAGCGCCGGTCACATTCGCGATTTCTTGAAGCGTTCCTTCTTCCAAGCGCGTCGTCACGATGTTCCCTTGCATATCCTTCTTGTACACGCTTCCGCCCTTGCGGTCTTTAATAGGTATAGGCACGCCTTCCCTAGAGCCAATGCCGATCGTATAAATCTTGATGCCCATTTCGGCGGCTTCTTTCGCCGCGTTCACGGCGGCGGCTTCAAGCTCTTCGCCATCGCTCATCAGCACCATCACAGAATGCATGCTCGGGCCACCCGACGTTTTGAACAAAGTCATTCCCTTGCGGATTGCTTTTTCAAGGTTCGTTCCCGGCATTAGCCAGCCCGGATTCAATTCGCGGAGCACCATCTGCACAGTTCCATAATCGAGCGTCAACGGAACCATCACCTGAGCCTCGCCACTAAACGCCACAAGACCCACGCGATCGCCTGTCAGCGATTCGAGGAACGCAGAGATTTCATGGCGGCTACGCACCAAGCGGTTCGGCTTCACATCTTCAGCCAGCATCGAAAGCGACACATCCTGCAAAAGCACCAGATCCTGCCCACGGCGTTCGATATGCTCCATCTTGCGTCCCCACTGCGGACGAGCCAAGGCGACAAACAAAAACGCAATCGCCAAAAGCAGCAAAAGCACCTTAGTCAACCGACGCCACGGAGACACGCTCGTCGAAAGCTTCGGCAACATCGAAAGCGACACAAATCGCGCCGCCAATTTTTTGCGGCGATGGTACGCATACACAAAGAGAAGAGCAAAAAGAGGGAGAGTAAAAAGCCCCCACAAAAAGTTCGGTTCGGCAAATCTCATTATATACTCCGATAAATCCGCCCTTAATTTCAACTGGGCAAGAAGAATATACAAAAATTGAGTTACTAGAAGTTAGTTACTAGATACTAGTTAATAGTTACTAGATACTAGTTATTAGTTACTAGAATACTTAAGAGGCAAGATGCCGCGAAGCAGCTCTAGTAACTAGTAACTTAAAACTCTAAACTGTGCCGAAGGCACCTCAGTAACTAGCAACTCAAAACTCAGAACTATGCCGAAGGCAAAAAGTTTTCATAAAGTTTTCATATTTAAAGCTTCCGAATAGCTATATTGTCTCTTGGGGTTTTTGAGCGAATGTCTTACACTGGTCTAATTGAAATCAACATTATTTGCATTGCAGTGCTGCTGATTACGTTGCTGCAATTCAGGGAAAGCGTCCTTAGGCATCTGGAAGAACGCATCCTCGGCTTTACGATTATCGACACCATCATCTACATCGTGCTAAACACGGCTACGAAGATGCTCTACTCGGTGCACGTCGAAAGCGCCCTCTACTCGAGCAACCCCAAAATCGGCGTCATCTACTCGCTCATGTATGCGCTGACCCTCATCTCGTCGATTTTGCTCGCGCAACTTTGGTTCTCGTTCATTTTCCTCCGCATCCGCAAAAGCATCTACACCTACAAGCACCTGTTCCCGCTATTTTCGACCCCGAGCATCATCGGAGTTTTGATTTGCATCGGAGTGAGCGTTTACGGATTCACCAACGACAGCCACACGACAGCCCTCCAGTTCAGAAGACTCTTGCCGTTCCTCATCACGCTAAACTTCATCTACATTATCGCGACAATGGTCATCGGCGTGCAATACGCCATCACGCAAAAGAACACCTCGAACAGGAAAGAGGCCTTTTACCTCTCGTTCATCGCATTCGTCCCGAGCATCACCTGCATCATCCAGTATTTCATTCCCGAAATTCCGCTCATCGACCCGATTTTCTCGCTCACGCTTTTGCATGTTTACGTGACGCTTCTCAAGTTCAGAATCACGTCCGACCCGCTCACCGGCGTGAACAACAAGATGCGACTTATCGACTACCTGCAATTCATCAGCCAGCACCAAGATCCGGGCAAGCGACTTTTCATCCTGGTCATGGAAATCGATTACTTCAAAGACATCGTCCGCAAGTTCGGCTACGAAATGTCTGACCGCGTGCTTGCAGATCTTTCGTCTTTCTTCAAGCGGCAATGCAGAGAACAAAAAGTGTTCTTGGCGAAGACTGGCGACAAGCAGTTCGCCATCGTCATGGAACGCGACGAAGTTTCCGAAATCGAATCGTTCTGCCAAAAGCTGGTCCGCGAATGCGAACGCGACAGCATGCAAGCCGACATGAATTCTTGGAAGATTTCTTTCAGCATCCACTACGCCGAAATCTCGAACATCTCGTCGAGCAACATTTCCAAGATTTTCGCCGAAGCAAAGAAGAACTGCTACAAGCCCGAAACGCAAGCCCCGAAAGAGTAGTAGCAAGCCAGACTCGACCATGCGGCACAATCCAACACACGTACATTGGGTGCCCTGTTATAAAATTTGCATATATTCAAATATTCGCATAAAATATACGCAAAACGGGTTATTTTTTCTATCTTTGTGCCCATGAAATTTTCAGATGGTGTAAAAGACGGACTCCCCATTGGACTGGGCTACTTTGCAGTCTCGTTTTCGTTCGGGATCGCAGGCTCCGCCAAACTGCTTTCGTGGCCGTTGGTAACGCTTATTTCCATGACGAACCTCACGTCAGCGGGGCAATTTGCCGGGCTCCAAATTATGACGGATGCGGCTGGAACTTTTATAGAGATGGCTCTCGCGACGTTCTTTATCAACCTCCGCTATTCGCTGATGGCGATTTCTTTGTCACAGAAGGTGTCGCCAGATTTCGGGACGACCAAACGCCTGCTTTTGGCTACAGGCATTACCGACGAAATTTTTGCTGTTGCAATGTCGAAAAAAAGCGTGACCCCGATTTACTTCCTTGGCTTGATGACGCTCCCCTACATTGGCTGGTCGTCAGGAACGGCGGTTGGCGCCATTTGTGGTGAAATCCTCCCCGCGATAGTAACGAACGCCCTTGGCGTTGCTCTTTACGGCATGTTCGTCGCGATTGTCGTTCCGCAGATGAAGGTGCACAAGCCGACAATTTTCGCCGTCACGATTGCGGTCGCTCTCAGTTGCGCGTTCAAATTCGTCCCTGCGCTGAGCTGCGTTTCTGTAGGCTTTGCGATTATCATTTGCGCATTGGTAGCATCTCTTGCAGCGGCGGCATTGTTCCCTATGAAGCCCGAAAACGATGAAGGAGCGACAAAGTGAACATCGATTTGCAGACCTACGCGATTTATTTGCTCGTCATGGCTGGCGTGACACTCTTTTTGCGTGCAGTACCATTCATCTTGCTGCGTAAAAAGCTCAAAAGCGTCTTTTGGAGTTCGTTCCTCGCGTACGTGCCTTATACCGTGCTGAGCGCGATGACTGTTCCTGCAATTTTCTTTGCGACAGACAGCCGCATTACAGGCATTAGCGCGCTTGCGTCAGCCGTGATTGCCTCGCTCCTTGGAGGCGGGCTCGTGACCGTCGCCGTCGTTTCGTGCCTCACGGTGCTCGGCGTAGATGGGCTTTTGCTCATTTTATAGGCGCTAAAAACGCAGGCAGGCATATAAAATTCCTTTTTTTGCTCTTTTATATGCCTTTCACGCAAAAATGCAGACAAAATATCAGCACAAAACATTCTTTCAAAGCCTTTTCAAACATATAAAAGTCGTAAAATTCCCGTTTTTATATGCTCAATCTTTATTTAAAGCGAATAATTTGTATTGAAAAGGCATATAAATCGCCCCTTCCGCCTGTTTTTATATGCCACATTCCCGTTATTTTGGGTTTTTGGGGACTTCAAAATTAAAAAAGCGTTTTTCTTGATGGACATGCTGATTTTTCGCGACCGCCAATTTGTATATTCTTGCGTGTAATTATCGTTTTTCGTTATTTTGGAGCTGAAATGGATATTGGAACCCTTCATTTTCAAAATCCCGAAGCCTTTTGGCTGTTGTTGTTCGTCCCGCTGTTGATTGCGCTTTACGTTTACCGTCAGCAGCGTCGTAAAAGCACAATTAAATTCCCTGCGCTCGCCCTTGCAAAAAAGGCGGTGCCGAGCCGCCGCGTTAAATTTAGGCACATTGTCCCGGCATTGCGTCTTGCAGCTCTTGTTTGCTTTGTGATTGCGCTCGCCCGTCCGCAGAACGCGATGGAAGTCGAATACACCTCGACAGACGGTGTGGATATTATGCTTGCGCTCGACGTCTCTGGGTCTATGGGAACGCTCGACATGCTTACACGCGCAGAACAAGCGAAGCTTGGCGTGATGAATGCCGAACGCATTTTAAAGAAAGGCGAATACTGGAAATACAGCCGCCTCGGATACGCTCAAGACGTGATTGCCGAATTTATCCAAAAACGCCACAGCGACCGCATCGGGCTTTCGGCATTTGGTTCGCGTTCGTTTACGCAGTGCCCGCTCACCCTTGATTACGGCTCGCTGCTCGAAATTCTCAAAGCGAGCGACGACCTTGCTCGCGATACGCTCGTGAACAACAGAACCGCCATTGGCGATGGACTTATGAACGCCCTCGCCCGCCTCAAGATGTCGGACGCCAAATCTCGCGTGGTGATTCTTTTGACCGATGGTCGCGACAATGCAAGCGTCGTTCCGCCGATGCGAGCAGCCGAAGTCGCCAAGTCTTTAGGAGTCAAAGTTTACACCGTCGGCGTGGGCAAAAAGAATGGCAAGATTCTTGCATTCCAGCAGAACCCGTGGACAGGTGAAATCTCGTGGGGCGAACGCGAAATCGAACCCGAAGAAGGCATTGACGAAAGCATGCTGAAATCCGTCGCTGCAAAGACCGGAGGACGTTTCTACCGTGCCGAGAACAAAGCCGAGCTCGAAAAGATTTACTCCGAAATCGACGAACTCGAAAAGACCGAAATCGAAACCATCGCTTATGCACGCTACGCCGAAAAATTCTACCCGTGGCTGCTTATCGGCGCACTCCTCATTTTGCTGGAGCTGATTCTCGCAAACACAAGGTTCGTGAGAATTCCTTAACCGTTCAAGAAATATTATCCTTGCATTCGAGGGTTCACGGCATCGTGAACCCTCTTAATTTTAATTCCCTACCCGCACAAGCTGTTTAACGCTACCGATTTTGACCAAGTACGTTCCGGCTCGGGCGACAGTCAAATTCAAATGCTCCGTTTGGATATATCCTAATTGAAGCACTCGTCCTTGCATGTCAAGGACAGCAAACGGAATCCCGACAACAGCACCTTCAATTTGGATACTTCTTCCCAAGACGTTTATCTTCATGTTCGGGTGAACGATTTGAACAAGGATATTCGATTTGCTGGAGGATGACGATTTCGCGGCACTGCTGCTGGACTTTGCGGTGGATGACGAGGATTTCACAGCACTGCTGCTAGATTTTGCGGTAGATGATGAGGACTTCGTCATGGCGGACGATGATCCGCCATCTCTACCGCTGCTAGATTCCGGGTCGAGCCCGGAATGACGGCTACTACTGGATTTCGCGGCACTGCTGCTAGATTTTGCGACAGAGCTAGACGATACCTTACACTCCTCACTGTCTTTCAATCCAAACTTGGCCCAGAATTTCTTGTCGCCCATAGAACCGTTTGGAACAGAATCATACGGTTCGCCCTCAAATTTTTCATTGTCATACCACCCCAGAAAATCTCGGCAATTTCCTCCCCATACATAATTAACAAGTTTTTTCCCAGATACATAAGTATATTCCAAACGACTATATACAGTAGTATCGTTATAACATGTAATGTTATAGAGTTTATAAACAAAGTAGGCATCCAGAGTATCGGATTCCGTCACCTTGTCAATGACTTCTACACCATTGGTGAATGTCGTACGCGAATCGTTCAACTCGCACCATTCACTGGTTACAGGTTTCAGCACGACTTTAGATCCGTAATCATGATATCCAACACCTTCAACTTTACTCTCGCACTCTTTTGGAGAATGAATATTAACGCCGATATAGAATCTCTTTATTTCGAAATTAGCGTAGTAATGCAACTCGCCTTTCGCGGTCGAGGGAATAACGCCTATAGAATCTCCCGTAAATTCTGGATTCGTAAACCATCCATGGAAATAGTGGCCCTCGTGATACGGTATGGGGAGCTGCGTTTCTACGCCTTCCATGTAAGAATTGGCATACTTCAGCGAGTCACCTTCGTATGTATGCAAAACCAACTTTGATATTTTATTATCAATCTTGGCACCTTCTAATTTAGACTTAAACACGGGATACGGATCCACGCCGACTTCCTGCCCCCAAATCGAGCCATTGATTTTTCCGTTATCGTAACGATGCAAGGCATAGGCGACAAAGCCATTTGCAAACTTTTCCTCGGCAACGCCTTTCGCAGAATCCGCCGGAGCCAACGTAGTCGGGAAAAATACGTTATCAGTATGCACGTTTTCGGGCTTAACATAACCAGCCAGTGCACCAATCCTATTCGGATAACATTCGTTACGGATAGTCCCCAACTGGTAAGAATTGACTACCGACAACACAGTAGCAGTTCCTGCAAAGCCGCCTATCACGACACCTTCAAAAGCGCCGGCGCCAATCGGGCAACTCTGACCCGTTACAATATCCCCAACATGGTAGGAATTCTCTATACGGATACGCTTGGTATTGCTACCGACAAAGCCTCCCATATAGCTATAGCCATTAACGTTCCCTTTAGCATAGACCGTGCTTATCAAAATATCGGCTTTATTTGCAGAACCGACAATGGAACCCACCGCATTGTTTCTCGCCGTGACTTCGCCATCGACAAAACTATTGGCAATGGTCACCTGCTGCTCCCCTAACATGCATCCTACAAGCCCGCCAACAAAGTATTCGCCAACGGTCTCGCCTATTTTGCTGGAATTGCTCAAAGTCACCTTTGAATTCCCGTTAATAAGGCCAACAATACCCCCGACATCATGAGCGCCATAATGCGGCATATCCACAACGATACTGTCTATTACAACCCTAGCTCCTTCATTTACTCGACCAACAATGGGAGCGCCACTCCAGCTTGCGTAAAAATAACTATCCCGAATTTTCAAGTTCTTGATGACAACAGGCTTTTCGTCACTGCCTCCTGAAATGGAACCGAACAAGCCTACAGGTTCCGATTTGACTTCATAAAACTCACTGTTCACCGAATAAAGTCCACTAACGGTGAACCCATTTCCATTAAAGCTTCCGGCAAAATTCTGGATAGGAAGCCACCACAATCCATTATTGTACAGTCCATCGTCATAAACGTCTTCTTCTTTTCTTTCGTACTTGATGTCGGCGACGAGCTTTCCGCAAGCCAGAGAATCCTTTTTCACACCGGGAGCACCGTTCACGATGGCGGCAAAGCCAAACAGGTCGTCCATCGAAGCAATTTCATAGCAATCTCCCTTAGGCTTGGGAATCTTCCACCATTTTCCATAAATCGTCAAATCGCCGGTAGCTCGATCTGATATCGTTTTGATTGCAGCTCCCGCTCCTCTTGGATTATAGAACCAGCCGCTAAAAACATACCCATCTCTTTGCGATGGCACATACCCAAAAGGTCTTGGCTCGCCTTCGACGTAATACTTGGGGTACGAGGTCGTGTCACCATTAAAAGACACAACTGTTATTTTAGACACTTTCGTCGTGGAACTGTGGTCTCCCGTAATTTTACCGCTAAAATTCGGAACGGAATCTACGCCTACATTTTGGCCCCAGATAGCACCATCGTCATTCATATAACGTAACTTCAAAGCAATAGACCCATCGGCAAATTGTTCCCCATAATCGCCACCATTGCTTCCGCTAGCCGTATCTAAATAATAGTAGTTTTCCCATTCAATCGTAGAATAACTGCCCTGATAGTCATAACGAGATACAATCGTGCTCTTCATTCCGTCCCCAATCGAGAACCCATTCACAACAGATACGGTATCACGCGCATAGCCAACCAAAGTGGCTCCGCTACCCACGTTATAGATGTTCTTTAAAGAAACTACCCCTAGAGATTTTCCAACAAAAACGCCCCCACTTTTAGAAATACGTCCCGTATTGTATGAATTAGAAATAGTCAAATGCCCTGATTGACCAAGAACAAAACCACAATTGATTTCATTATAAATATGATCAAGAACAACATCGCCATTAGTCTCACCAACCAGTGCAGAGCTCACCTTAGCAAAGGCATCCGCCCAACGCACATTCTTGACAACCAGCGGATTGTCTTTCGAGTATTTAACAAGCGTATCAAAAAAGTACGAGCCGCCACCGACTCCCAAATTAGAAATCGTGTGTCCGTTTCCATCAAAAGTTCCCGAAAAGACTTTAAACGGTTCCCATCCATCTTCTCCGGCCACAAGCTTAATATCAGCAGTCAGTACACCGCAAGCCGTAGAGTCTTTTACAAAGTCATACCACCCAAATTCGTTGAGCGTATCTTGTTTTATAAAATTGCCATTGACAATGCCGATAAAGCCATTCATCTCCTGCGCTGTAGAAATTTGGTAGCAGCCGCCCACTTTTTTCGGGACTTCGCGGTATTGGTCCGCAAAAGAAATGGCACTCGTTGCAAGGAGTAATGCGAAAAATAAATTGATGAAACTTTTCATGGTTCATTCCAACAAAAAAATACTCGTAATTAATGTAAAGGTAAAAAAAATGCCGCATCAAATGCGGCACATAGATTCTTGATCGGGTCGAGGATGACGAAGCATGCCTCGCCCGCCACCCTAACCACTGTTTACTAATATATAAATGCGCATTGAGGTCGTGCACCTTCGACGCACGACCGACGCTTTTCATTAGTAAATGAAAAGCATCTCGCGATATTTCGGCAGAGGCCAGAGTTCGTCGGAGACGAGCTTTTCCAATGCATCGACTTCCTTGCGGAGGGCGGCGATTGCATCGACAATCCCTTCGTGGAGACCATTAAGCGACTTTTCCATCACGTCAATAGCGGCGATCAAACGGTTCATGCCTTCGCCAAGCGATTTCGCGTAACCGTCGAGTCCCGGGAAACCTTGATTCAAAGCCATTTCGTTTGTCTTGAGCGCATTGGAATAAGCTTCGATGACCTTCGGCAAGATGATGTTCTTTGCCATGTCGCGGGCGATTTCGC
>CAMZGI010000002.1 GCA_947306305.1 uncultured Fibrobacter sp. | reverse complement strand
TCAAGCCGACTACATCGGCGTTCCTGTGGAAGGCCCGTACAAGGCTGAACACTACCGCTATTAATCGCGAAAGGCGCGCCCCCGCGCCTTACATGTCACCCCCGCCTCCGTGCGAGAGTCTCCTTTTAGCAAAAAATTCCTCGGCAAATGCCGGGGAATGTTTTTTCACTGGTATAACGTAAGCGGGACAACCACTTTCGTGCTTCCGGACTCCACCGCGCCAAACGTCATCTGGCCGACAGCGTCCCTGACCGCATTATCGAATTCCTCATAGCCGGTCGAGGAATACGCGACGGCTGTACGGACAACTTCACCGCTCGGAGCAATCTCAAATCTCAAGACAACGCGGCCATCGAATCCGGATTTCTTCTTCAGGAAATTGTTATAGATATCGCACAATTCCGGCCCGCGACGTCTTATGGTTTCCAGGACATCTTTGGCGGAACGGGAGCCGCGCACCTTGATATCATCGGCCCGCCACGGAATAAAGACTTTGCCGGATGGCATGTCACTGTCGGCCTTCGACAAACCAGTTACTTCCCCAAGAATTCGGTCGATATCATTGTTGAATTTTTTCAAAAATTCCATCGCGGACAAGCGCGCCAGTTCCATCTTCAAATTGGGCGCAACCAGCCTTCGAAAACTGCGGGGGTCATCCATTTGAGGCGCCAAACCGGTCAATCGGTAAATTTCCCGATGGGCCATTTCCATCGAACGAAAGCAGAAAGCATCATCCGAGTCATCGACATTGACCTTGACATACCTGAAACCAATCTCTTTCAACGCAATTATCAAAGGGCTCAATTCATGGAACCTGTTCTGCCTAAAGAAACTGCCATCAATGTATAAAGAAATTCTGTCAACGTCCCACCTGTCAGCATACCACTTGCGATAACGAATCAAGGTGCTGACAATAACATCAAACGCAGAAAGCGGAGCGATAGCGGCATCTCCCCGCCATATCCTTCGCATAGAATTCGGGGAAAGCGTAGCAAGCGAATCCCCTTCGGCAGGCAATTTCAAATCCTTCGGCGGAATCATGCCCAAGTCGCCCTCCCCCTCCATGCTGAGGAAATCACCCTTGCCATCAACGTAAACACTATCCGGCGTCGCGACCAGTGCCGAATACATATAACGGGGGAACGGATAATAGACCGCCCAAAGGAGACGCCCCGGATCCTCTTCGAAATCCTTCTCGATTGCCGCATAGCGATGTGCGTACGGATAATCAAGAACCTTATAATACACACTCGGGATAGGAAACCAGCCAAGGGCACCGACAACAAGATAGTCGTCGCGCACGTTGACGTTAAGCATCAGGTCCTGTTCCCAGCAGTGACCGTAGCCAAAGCAAAGCGACACCGCAAGGGCAATGGTAAAAAGAATCCGGTCCGTCATTTTACTTCTCCAAAAACTCCAGCATCAACCCTTCTTCCTAGAGCGTCTGAACTCGCTTATCAAGCCTCTGTCAGCAGGAACCCCATGTACATGGGAAGCGTAAGCGTTTCTCCATTGTGGCCGACATTGTAGTCGCCCAGTTTCATGGCTTGCTCCACATGGTACTTTTCTTTGTTCTTAAGTACGGTTCGCATAGATTTAGCATCGCCGTTTTTTGCCTTGCACTCTACCGGCGTACACTTGCCGCGGTAGCGCATGACAAAGTCCAGTTCAACGCCGCTGTCCTTGTGGTAGTAATAAAGCTTGCGGCCCATCTTGCCAAATATGTCGGCAACTAAATTTTCGTAAATGGCGCCCTTGTAGCCCAGCAGATCCCCGCTTAAAATACTTGACTGCGTTCCGTCTTCGAGCATTGAAATCAGCAGGCCAATGTCGGCCATATAGACCTTGAACTCGCTTGAGATTTTGTTGCCGTCCAAAGGCAGTTCCGTCTTTTCGACATTGTAGCAACGCCGGATAATTCCTGCATCCTCAATCCACTGCAGGCTGCCGGCGTAATCACGTCCGCGACCGCCTTTCTTCACAACGCTGTACGAAAATTTCTTGTATTCTCGGGCGAGTTGCGAAGGAATAGATTCAAAGCATTCACGAATGTGCGCCCTATCCTCTTTCGCGGCGTACTTGACCATGTCGGCCTTGTATTCATCTACAATCCGCTTCTGTATGGCAAGTGCCTTGCCGACAAGACCACTTTCTAAAAAGGTTGTTACCACCTCCGGCATGCCGCCGATAATGACATACTGGGTGAGTAATTCCCTAAACCGATCGTGAATCGCTGCGTCAACAGGCGTCTCGTTTTGCAGGCATTCCTTTAGATAATCGAAATGCATCGGTTTGATTCCGTTGGCCCAGAGCCATTCCTCAAAATCCATCGGAAACATTTCAACGATGTGCTCGAACCCCACCGGGATTGAGGGGGCCTGCTCGTCATCCGTCTCATTTTTTGTCTTGTAGCCATGCACTCCAAGGAGTGAGCCCGTACACATCACCTCGTACCGGCCATCCAAGAAAAAATACTTGAGGGAACTGCGGGCCAACGGGCAATCCTGAATTTCGTCAAAGACAAAGCATGTTTCATTGGGCTCGATTTCTGCCGCAGGTAGCGCAGCAGAAATGCGCATGATGATAGATGCTACGGAAACATTGGGCTCGAAGAACTTCTTGTAATCCGGGTGCTCGCGGAAATCCAGATACACCACGTGCTTGAAATGGCTCTCCGCAAAAGCCTTGACGCTGCTGGTTTTGCCGCATTGACGAACCCCTTTTACCACAAGGGGCTTATGCTTCGGCTCGTTCAGCCAATTTCCCAGAATTTGGTCGATTTTTCTCTTAAACACTTTTTCCTACCCAATTTTCTTATAAATATACACATTTTCCCGCCCAATTTTTGGAAATTTTCCACATTTTTATAAAAAAGTGCCATTTGGCCCAAATTTTGATGTAAAAATCAAGTGCCTGTCGGGGGTTTTTACGGTATTTTATCAAGTATTTTTGAGATTGGCATCCTTGCCTCGTATCAGGATGCCTTGAGCCGTAAAAAGTTTTACAAGTCCGAACCGGACAATTTATGTCGTCGTTCTTGAAGACATGATTGCGGCCCGCGCAGAATCTGATTCGCAGGAACCGGAGCAGGGGGAATTCTACAAGAAATATGACGATAAACGCTTTTGGCGTTACTTAGGCCTAGATTTGAGTTTGCAGAAAAGTGGCAGGAAGATTGTAGCAAACAAAGTTCACTAAGGCCGACAACTACCTATTCCATCCGGAGTGTCCATCGCCATAAACAACGCCACCGCTATCGTCGGCATAACCGCCAAACGACGACGTTTCTTTGACACCCAGCCAATTGCGCATTCTCTTGATGCGTTCCTCTTTCTTTTGCAAGTTGGCGTCCTGCTTTTCATTTAGCGAGTCAGACATATCATCAACCTCCTGCAAGGAATTATCCCCACAAAAATATAGCTTTTGAAAACATCCAAAAGTTTAATGTCCCAAGAACTGGGTCAATGTTTCCACGCGATACTCCGAAAGCGCCTCGCGCCCTTTCAGGTCTAAAAGTTCTATGATAAACGCACAACATTCCACTTTACCGCCCACTTTTTCAACAAGCTGAATCGCAGCTCGCGCGGTGCCTCCAGTAGCAAGCAAATCGTCAATCACAACAACGCGATCCCCCGGCTCAATCGCATCCTTGTTAATTTCTATGCAGGCGGTTCCATACTCCAAATCATACGTGACATCTACAGTTTCACGCGGGAGTTTCCCCTTTTTGCGAACCGGCACAAACGGCTTATGGAAATGCTCGGCAACAGGCACACCAAATAAAAAGCCACGCGACTCAAGCCCAGCAACAACATCAAATTCAATATTTTGAAGTGCCGCATAAAGACTATCTAACGTTAACTTGAGCGCATCGGCATTGCCCAAAATTCCTGTAATATCGCGGAAAAGAATGCCCGGTTTCGGGAAATCAGGAACAGATATAATGTAGTCTTCGATTTTCACGATGCTCGCCCTCCAATTTCATATATCCAATATATAATAAATAAACGCAATTGCTGAGAGAATTTTTCCGCAATTTTATACAATTTTTTCTGCAGCTCCTTTTATAAAATACGGGTACAACCGCGGCACAGTTTCGACAAGCATCGTAAACGTTCAAAGCCGCGCTCCACTACTAAACAAAAGGAACTCATTATGGAAAAAGAACTTTTTGAAAAATTCAACAACGGCGAACTCAGGCTCCCCGGCAAGACAATAGCATTCGAAAGAATCGCTTGGAGCAAGCACCCTACATTCGAAGGCGTAGAGCTCAAGCACATCATCACGGCAAAAGAAACTGGCGGCACATTCAGCTATCATCTGGTCCGCATCGCGCCAAACAAGAGCATCAAAAACCACATTCACGAAACGCAACTTGAAACGCACGAAGTTATCGCAGGGAGCGGAACATGCGTGAACAACGGCATTAAACTCGAATACGTTCCGGGCGTGATTTCGATTATGCCAGCCAAAGTTCCACACGAGGTAAACGCAAGCGAAGACGGGCTTTATTTATTCGCAAAATTCATTCCTGCGTTATGCTAATTACATACTAAAGGAAACTATCTCCACATTTAGTATGTAATCCTCGCAACTATTAATTTCACCTTACATACTAAAGACTCGTTTTAGAGAATTTAGTATGTAAAATTTAATCCAAATTGGGATTTTTCCATGATTTTTTGAGGGAAAAAATTCCCTTTCAAGCATTTTTCATGCATTTTTCGATGTTTACACATCCTTTTTTACATACTAAAAACACAAAAATCCATTTTAGTATGTATTAGAATAAAGTATTCAAATCAATCGGCATCCGTCGCGGGCTTCACGGCCCGCTTATATTCCTTGGGCGACAACCCAACCACTTTTTTAAAGCAACGATCCATGTGACTTTGGTCATAAAATCCCGCATCGTAAGTCACTTCGGACGCACTCTTTTCTTCAAGCATTTTTTGAGCCCTGCGGACTTTGCACTGCATCTGGAACTGGTGCGGCGTAAGCCCAAAGGCCTTTTTAAATTCCCGGATCATGTGGAACGGGCTAATGCACGCATCGTGAGCCATTTGTTCTATCAAATAAATATTTTCAGGATTTTCAAGAATGCTTTTGCGCAGCTCATTCAATCGGGCAACGGCATCTCCATAGTCGCGAACTTCCGAACATTCCGATTCATCGACCAAAACGCACATCACCGACATCGAATAACTTTGATTACCAACGGTCTTGATTTCGTGCAGCACATTCGGTAAAATTTGGAATTTGTCTCCAGCGTGATAAACCAAAGATTCGCCGTTCATCACCAAGCAAACTGAACCTTCTTCGATATAGCCAACCATCAGATGATTTGCATGCGTATGCGGCGGATACGATTTTTCCCAATCCTTGCAACGGACACATTCAATCTTGTCATTCTTTTTGCTATACGAAATTTCGGACATCAACGCAAATTATAGAAAATGCTCGCCGAGCGAGCACTTTATTTTTCCGTTATTAGTTTATCCTTTATCTTTCTTATTTTTTTACCTCCTTATTTCACGTATTTCTTGATGAGACGAACCATCAAATCTGCAAGGCTCTCAATTTTGTGGTCGCCGACAGAAGCCTTGATGTGCGAATTTCCAATGCCGCTATCGTCAGTGAGGAACACGTACGTTCCGCCCGTCGAAACGTCAAAGAATCGCAGCATAAATTCAGTATCCTTATCGACTCCGCTTGCCGCCACAGGAATCAGCTTGATGCCATTTTTAGCATAGAGAGCAATAGATTTCTGGAGGCTTTCAATGATCTGCGGTTCATAATGAGCAGGCGCATCGAGAATCAAGAAAGCAATGCGAGAACGCGCCGACGCATCCCAAGAAAGGTTTTGCAACGAAGCTTCAAGTGCCGTGTGGACCGCTTCGGGATAGTCTCCACCGCCATCCGCATCTTGCTCGGAGATATATTTCTGAGTTTTAGAAACATCGTTCGAAAAATCATCATGGCGAGTGAGGAATTCATCACCAACGTCTCGGTAAAAGAGCGCTGCCGTACGCAAAGCCACTTTGCTTTCTGCGCTTGCATGGTTGATAATTTGTGTGAGATCGGACTTGAGGAATTGAATTTCATCGCGCATTGAACCCGTCGCATCGACGATAAAAGCGACATCAGCTTTAGCCTTCGCATGCTTAATTCCTTTTTTGAAAATAACATTGACATTAAGCTTTTCATCGCCTTTGGCGGTGAGCTTGAAAGGACCTTTAAAGTGTTCGCCATTTACCTTCAACGAAAAATCTTTAGCTTCAAGTTCTTTTTTATCATCGCTAAACAAATTTATCCAGCAGTAAGCATATCCCTCGTTATCGGTCTTGGTCGCAAACTCCAAAGAATCTCTTTTGAGCAGTTCCACTGTGACATTGGCAAAACCTGTACCATTCGCATCAACTAATCGAACCGCCACTAGATTTTTGGGGAAGAATTTCCAGTATTCTGTTTTTCCATAAAAATCATTATCGTTTAAAATTCCCGACCAGAATTTCCAATTATCCAAATCATTCCACTCTCCAGCCGTGAGCAATCCTGACTTGCGATTATTGTGACTTCCGCCAACTATCCTTTTACGAACAAATGTTTCATCACGACTTTCATCGCTATCCGAAACTTCAGCCCTAACTGCTGCGGCCAATTTGCTTTTTCTCGGAGCAGATTTTTTTCGCACCATCGAAGCCTCGGCAGAGCCGCCAAGCAGCCCTGCCAATCCATCGCCGATACCGCCAGAACCTTCCGAAAATGCAGCAGACTTTCCGCGTCGTGCCCCAAGGACAGTCTTTCCAGTTGTTTTAAGACCGCTTACGCTTTTCATTACTTTATCTACATCTCTCGAAAATTTTGCAGAAGGCTCTGAAGATTTCTCTACTGCATAAACCGTAGCAACTTCAACACGTTCATCATCAGGGTCGCCAACTTCGGTAGTTTTGTCGTCAGTTGATTTTTCATGATCGCCGCCACGGCAGATAAACACGCACAGCAGCGTGCACGCCACCGCAATCACAGCAATTAGAACGAACAGTTTGCATTTCATGTTTTTCATGATGACCTCCTTTTTTTTAATCAAACTAGCACATTCATTTTTGAGAGACCAACATTTTTGCGTAAAGAGCGGCTAAATGATTTTTACAAAAATTGATGTAAAAGTTTTGTCATTTATTTACACAATTCCTTTACAAAAAAAAATGCCTATAGGCAAAACGCTATAGGCATTAATTACACACAAATTAAAATTAGAAATTTACTTCACGACCGCTGCGGTGTGTCCGCTGTAAATGGCTTGCAATGCGCCTGCGAGGTAAGCGAGTGGAGCGTTCCAGTTGATGGCGACTTCGTTTGTCGCGTAGCTGCAACGGTTGTCAATATAAGCAAGAGCAGGCTTATCAGCAACAGCGTAATTCGGGCACTTCCAAAGTTCTTTTCCGTCCAAGTTAATATCTTGCTTGCCCAAATGCGGGCCGCCCACGAGCATGCCGGGCACCGGATCATCGACAAAGTCCGATTCGCTCACGCGGTGGTGCGGATTACGCGGGCTTCTAAAGCCAAATCCAGTCACGTAAGAGATTTCCATCGGGTTCTTTCCAAGCAAGTAGTCAAAGCATTGCTGGGCTCCATCCAAAAAGCTCTTGTCGCCCGTGATGTAGTAGGCGTGAATCAGCACAATTCCATTGTTCGCCATAGCGCTGTTGCTGCCCCAGTTCCAACTAGACGGGAGAGCCGGGAGCCTATAGGCGCTCGTGTCGCCCACATTGCGGAGTTCCTTCGCCACATGGAGCAACGTCTTGCGGGCTTCGCCGCCGAGTTTCGCGCCAAAGTCCGCCGAATCCAAAGCCACATGGTAAATGGCGAGCATGTTCACATCGCCCCACCATGGGCCATCGGGTCTGAACTGGTATTGCTTCAAATCCTTGAGGTAATCCGCTTTCTTTGTCGCACGGTAAAGTTCGGTCGCCGCAAAAGCAATTTCGTCCTTGCCGTTCTCGCCGCCATACGTATAATCGCCCGTTTCCACATCGGAGGGCTGCTTGTACAATGCCTTCGGGTGACGCTTTGCCCAGAAATACGCAACTTCAGAAGCCTTAAGCATTTTATTCGCAAAATCCTTGTCGAACTTTGCATACACACGAGACGCCTGCGCCATCACAGCAGCAAAATCAAGCGTTGCGGTCAAGCTTTTTTCAATCGCATAGCGCTGAACGCCATCGAGTTCTGGCATCGTGCTTGAGCCAAACTTGAGCGACGTCAATTTGTGGTAAACGCCGCCGTCCTTGTCTTGCATCGAAAGCATCCAGTCCAGATTCCAGCGGATTTCTTCCAAGAGTTCCGGCATCTTCGGGAACTCGCGCGGGATGTTCCAGTGGAGCGTGTCCATAAACGCCGGGAAGTGCTCGTAAAGTTCCAAGAGCGTAAACACGGTTATGCCCGAATTCACGATGTACTTGCCGTAGTCGCCAGCATCGTACCAGCCGCGTTGCGACTTGATGAACTTTGCATCGGCTTTCTTGGGAGCTGGCTTGCCGCTTGCTTTCGCGACCGTCGTCGCGGTCTGCAAATCCGTGCCATAGACAATCACCTTGTCATCCATGTGACCCGCCGCGCGAGCCCATTTGCCCGCATAACGAGTTTCTAGAGCCATGCCTGCACGCTGGTAATAAAACCACTTGAGAGCAGCCTTCGTCACGTCTTCATAAACATTCTCGCCCACCACAATCGGGTTGCCAACGTAGCCATCCCTGAACAAGCGATACGTGCCCGGCTTTTTGATCGAAGAAATATCGTATGTCTGGACTTCTTCGCCGCTGTATTCCCAGTCATAAACCATCGGAGCTTCAATCGTGAGCACCGCCTTGCCGCTCATGTCGCGGACTTCAAGCGGGTTGGCATCATTGCCGGGGATGACGACTATTTTTTCGGATTCGGGAGCAAAGCCGAGCTGGTTCACAAGGGGGATTGCAAAAGATGGCACCGCAAGAGCGAGTGCTGCAAGAAGATGTTTACGCATACAAAACCTCACTTTTTTATAAAGATACCTTTAATTTTGTAAAAATGTATTGAGGATGCTCACTTTAATGTTTACTATGGTAACAGACGAAAGACGAGAGACGACAACGGCGTAAGGCGAGTGAAGCGGGATTGCTTGCAAGCCTATTGCCGAGCCTAGCAGTTGGTACTTGAACGAAGTGAAAGTACAAAGACGAGAGAACTATTACAAAAAATCCTCGCGGGGTTCCGCGAGGATTTTCAAACTTTTGTGCTTAAGCAATTACTTCTTAGCAGAGGCCTTGTAGTTGATGCCCGGACGGAGTTCAAGACCAACCGTCACAAGGAGCGACACAACCGGTTCGTAATGGTCTTGAGAGAGGTCATAGACAGCAACGCCAGCCATGCCTTCGCTCTTGACGTTCTGAGCCACAGCCTTCACAGACGGGATGCCCATGAACACGATAGATTCAGTTTCGCTCACAGCCACTTCGGACTTGGAAGCTTCATCGAAAGTCACCGTGTAGTCCGGCGTATCAAAGCGGTTCATGAGTTCGGCATACGGGAGGTAACCTTCGTTGCCACTGCCCACGCCCGTGTGACCCGTGCCAAGGCCCTTGGCACCAGCAAAGGACTTGCCGTAAAGGAACACCACCGGAGCAAGGAGGTTCTTGTTCACGCCAGCGGCAGCGACTGCATTAAGCGTTTCTTGCACAGAGTTTGCGCTCTGGTTCGGAACAAGGCTGCTTTCGCTTTCGTTCATAAGGTCAGCCATGAACACATCCACATAAGCAGCGCGGTTCAATGCTTCGGCATTGTAAGCGTCCATGCCACCAGCCGGGTAAATCACAGCCGTCACCGTGGAGCCAGTAAGACCATCGACGAATGCGTTAAGCATCTTGGCGTAATCTTCGGTATCTTCCGTCGTGAGGTTCTGCCAGTCGAGTTCAACGCCGTCGCCACCATTCGTTGCAAGCCAGTCCTTGACGTTCGTCACGAACGCAGAGAGGGTTTCGTCCGAAGAGGCGATAGCCTTGAGGTTCGATTCAGCTTCCATGCCGCCCACCGACACGATAAGCTTCACGCCGTTTTCTTTGGACATGGTGACAAGGTTCTTGAAGTTGTCGGCATCGTATTCGTCAGCAAAAGCGACAGTGCCATCGGCATTCGGAGTCACAGACATATAGTGGATGTCGGTCACCAAGTTGTAGCGGATGTCCTTTGCATAGAACTGAGAATACTGACTCCAATACGGATAGAAGCCAATCACTTTGTCAGCGGCAGCTTGGGCCATAGAAGCGCAGCCCATAGCGAGAGCCAATGTAATAACTTTAAAGTTCATTTGAATACCTCATCCTATTGAATCAGATGGTCATTGCCATCCTCACCACGGCAGTAAGTTCCAGAAACTGCAACAAATTCATCAGTGCTCTCGGCACGAGCTGCAGACGCAGCAGGACGAATCGGTCCCTGAGATTCCGCTCCGACGCAGAACCTATATGCCCAACCATGAGATTGACCGAACACGACATACTGCTGAGAAATCGCGACTTCGTCAACCGGGATATTCTGCACCGCAGCCAAATCGGCCGTCGTAGAAACAATGTTGAAAGCCAACATATCTTTCAGAAGAGCAGCGTCTGTCGATGCCGTGGCGCAAACCGCTTCAGCGATTTTTGCCTGCACGCAAATTGCAACAATCTGGGCCGGATCTGCGTTAAATGCAGCGTCGTCAGTAACCTTCAATGCGTTGTAGTCGCCGCCCGCCTTAGTCACAGAATCCTTGAACATCGTGTTTTTGGTCGCAATGTAATCCCTAATCTGAGCAGTGCGAAGCTCAGGATGCAACGCCATATAGACATTAACGTCAAAGCCAGCCGGGAGGTTTTCTGAATAAGGATCGCTAACACTCATCGAGGAGCAGGCTCCCAAGACACCTGCCAAAAGAATCATTGTGTACTGGTAAATTTTCTTCATTTTCAGCACCTCTTAGAAATTAACCGTTACGTCGGCAGAAATAATGTTCTTGGTAGTCGAAATATTGCCAACGCCAGCAGCAGGCAAAGCAGGATTGTTAATGACATAGTTGAAGTCAATTCCATTAGTCAATCTGCTATACTGCAACGACACGTAAGACAGCGGAGAAAGCTTGATACGGACACCGCCCATAATCAAGGATTCGCTTGCCTTGGTCAAGTTGATTGCGTAAGCCAAGCCGTCATCGACAACCGGGAAGCCGCCCTTGCCGAACGTCTTCTCGTACTTCTGGTAACCGGCGAGCAATGCGAACGGGCCCCAGACATCCCAAGTAAGGCCGCCAACAATACGGTTCGTTGTGCGTTCCAAGTAAGCCGATTCAGAACCCTTAGCGAAAGAACCCTGCAAAAGGAGCTGACCGTTAAGACCGGCAATAGCGCCAATGTCAACGCCTGCGCCCACTGCAAATTCAGTGAACTTGTTTTCCTGGTAAACCGGAGCGAAGGTGATCGGGTCATGACCAGCCAAAGCGTAAGTCTGAGTAGCCACATTCACGCGAGCGTTGAAGGTAACCTTGTCGTCCCAGTTGACATCAGCCTTAGCGAAGATGCCCTTACGGTCAGGAGTTGCAAGGCCAAGCGGCAAGGCAAGACCCACAGACGGATCGATATCCTTAAGCTTGTCCTGTTCCCATTCCATCTTCTTCACCGTAGAACCGGTGTAGCCGTTGCGGTAGAAGTGGCCGTTCTTGTAGTTGTTGTCAAGACGGGTGAAGAGGTAGCCGCTTTCGTCGTCGTTGGTGAGAGCGTTCGTGCTACCCGAAGTCATCAAGTTGTTCGCCTGCAATGTCGTGGAGTTATAGACATTGAAGTAGAGGTTTTCGAGGCTTGACGCGCCGAAGGTGGACATGATGACATCGCTGATCGAGCCGAATGCATCCGTAGCCTTGCCATAGATGGCGTTAGCATTGAGGATGTTCGCGCCACCCTGATAAACCGGAGTAGCAGCCTGTTCAGACCAGAAGCTCGAATCCGTCTGGAAGTAGCCAGCATCGACCTTGAAGTCAACACCGCTCACGCTACCCTTCAAGAACAAGTCAGCGTAGAAGCTCTGACCATCTTCTTCACGGTAGTCTTCGTTGACAGGAACCTGAGTCGTAGAAGTATTGGCCTTGATATAGACGAAGCTGTTTGCGCTACCCGGAACAGAAGTTTCGGCAGTCTTGTAGCTCGTCTTGTATTCCTTGCCAACATAGTCACGATCGACCTTCCACTTGGAGAAGGCAACTTCAGTGTTCAAGCCAAACGAAACCGGGAGGTTCGAAAGATCCTTCTTGGAATCGTAGAATGCATCGAGAGAAATCACTCTGTTGTTATCGTAATAGACGGTGTCCGACGATTCGATAGCGCGAGAACGGCGGCTGAACTTGCGGTCAAACGCGTTCACGAAGTTCACGTTGAAATAACCGTCTTCTTTTCGGATTCCTGCACGTGCGCCGAGGAGGTAGCGGTCAGCAAAGTCGAAGTCGAAGAACACCTGGTCGAGCTTCTTTGCAGTATTGCGAAGACGAGCGCCAGTGAGCTGGGCGGTAATGTGGTCCAGCGGACCGACCTTGCCGCTACGGTATTCGACATTGAGACCTTGCATCAAGCGGCGGCTTGTCGTATCCAAGTTGCGCTTTTCAAGGGCTTCGAGACGCTTTTCCACGAAGATTTCCGGTTCTTGGAGAATTTCGGTCTGCGGAGCGAAAATGGTGAGCGGAGTGTAACCGACACGCATGTAGCCCAAGTTGAAATCGACGTGATTGTTCAGAATCGTTCCGTCATAAGAGAACCAGTGGCCGATAACCGGGTTGTTGTTCTCATCGTAGGCGCTCTGCCAATCCTTGTGCAAACGGAGCTGGACATCAATCATCGTCTCGGAACTCGGACGAGCGGTCAAGCGCAAGTTTGCATCCGTGAAAGCCTGATTTTCTTGAGTCGGAGATTCAGCTGCATACTGATCGGAAGAGCTGAAGGAAGCACGCACGCCAGCCTTTGCAGTTCCGTTAATCTTGAGTCCGAGCACCGCCGCATTGAGAGAATCCAGCTTTTCCAAAAGGGATTTCTGCTGCGTAACAACCTCGGCCTGTTCGGCGGCAAAAGCAGACGCAGCCGAGAATGCAACAGCGGAGGTCAGTAAAAATTTGCGCATGTTCATATTGAAATTCATTCTAGTTACCTCCCATTAAAATTCCACATTAATGGAAGCTTCAAAGATAGACTGGCTAAACTCATGCTTGTAAGCCGCAGGAGCCTGAGTGCCAGGAGCAACCGTAGCAGGCGTGTAGTAGTCCGGCATATTGCGAGCAGCTCCTGCAAGAGCAGCAATATTGTAGTCGTTCGAAACATTGACCATGCCATAGTTGATAGCAAGCCATGCGTTTTCGCCAACCACGTAGTCGAAGCCAACCATCCACTGGGTCTGCTTGCTCTTCATGAGAGGAACGTCGCGACCGACAGTGCTGTTACCGCCCTTCGTGCCACCGTCGATCTGACCGTAATCGGAATTGATCATCTGGAAGCCAGCCGTAAAGCCTAAGCGCGGCAAGAACTGGAGCGAAAGTCCGAGATTGAGGAAGTCGCTAGAGACCTTGCCTTCTGCCGCCGCAAGTTCCACAGATGTCGGAGACCCGGCAACAAGAGTCGTTTTCTGTTCGGAATGCTTGTAAGAAGCGGAGATTTCGGAAGCCTTGCTGATTCCAGCCATCTTGAAGACGTCAATCTTTGCGCCGCCGCCAAATTCCATGAACGAAACCTTGTCGATATCCGGTTTCGCGCTTTCAACTTGGTTGAACACGCTCACGAGACCCTGGAACTCGACTTTTTCTTGCCAGTCGCCCTTGATGACGGAGCGGACACCCATGCGGTTTGCAGTGGCAAGACCGTTCGGCAAAGCGAGCTGGACAGCCGGATCGATCATCTGGCTGAGGAGAGCGAGCTGAGCAGCGGAGTAAACATTGGAGCCCCAAGAGTTCTTGTTGTACGGAGCGATGTTGTAGCTTTCAGTCTGTCCAGCCCTAATCATATCGTCATTCGTGCCCAAAGAACGAGTTACCGGAGAGAACTTCGGAGAGTAGTTGTACAAGGCATCGAAGGTGGAGTAGAGCGGAGAGTTCACGCCATACTTGACCGTATTTCCATCCTTATCGGAGTTGAGGATTCTCTGAGCGAAGAAGCTCGGAGACTGGGCCAAGTTGTTGAACCAATCCTTGTCGTTGCGGACGAAGTCGAGAGCAAGGCCGATATTGAAGGAATTTTCAATCTTGTAGCCAGCGTTCAACGTAGCAAGAATTGCAGAACCATTGACCGTTTCGTCAACAGGAGCAAATCCCGTCACGACGCCAGCGGCATCCTTCTGTTCTTGCATCTTCTGACGCTTGTCCATAGACATCGCGTATTCGGCAACGAAGTCAAGTGTCAGGCTGTTGTTCTTCATGAGACCAGCCACGTCTGCGCCGACGCGACCGCTAAAGACGAGCGTGTTCTGAGCGACGTCTTCGTACGGATTGACCAACTGGCGGACGTAAGAACCAAGTTCTTCATCGTCCGGGTTGAAGTTGGACGGATCCGGATGGCGGTAAGTATAGGACTTGGTGTTCTCGTTGTCGAAGATCAACATCGGAGTCACGCCGACATAGATGTTCTTCTGCATCGGGAGAAGTTCGATATTGCCACCGACAACCCACTTGTCCGTATTGGAAGAAAGGGAGAATCCGTAAGCGGACGTGTCATTCGGGAGAATGTTGCCTTCGGCACCGCTAAAGTCGAGAACCGAGACGCGGTTCACGCGGGCAAGGAAGGCTTCCGCACGGATTTCGCCAATCATCGGGTCGATTTCTTGGCGGAACTGGAGGTTTACACCCTGAAGGTTACGCTTGTTGCCTTCGAGGAGCTGTTCCTTTTGAGCCATGTGACGCTTGCGGGCAAAAATCGTCGGTTCGTAGATGATGTCGAGACCGGGATTGAAAATCGTAAGCGGAGAAAGTTCCTGACGGAAGTCGCCAACAGCCCAGTAGAAGTTATTGCCGATGTTTCCTTCGACGTTGAGCCACTTCGCTTCGATTGTCTTTGCTGCAGAGGCGAAATATTCCTGCATGCCGCCACCGAGACGCATCATCACGTTCGCACGGACGTTTTCGTAAGGACGGAAGCCGAAGTTCAAGTCGGCGCTAACGAATTCGTTGCGTTCCACATTCGGCATGGAGTTAACACCGTTAACGTCCTGATCCGTCGAAAAACTGGAGCGCTGCGCTACAGCACGAATGCTACCGCCAATTTCAACACCACGCTTGGCGTTGGCGCTGTCAGCCTTCGCCTGCAAGGCCTTTTGATTATCAGCAACCACAGAAGCCGATGCGGCCACCGAAGCAGTAAGAAGGGCGATTAAAGTTCTTTTCATTTTCATATTCATCTTTAGCATCCTCCCTTAGAACCAAGCCTTCGTTTCGGCAGCAATGTAATGAGAATGCCAATTATTTTCAGAAATGGTTTCGTCAGAGTGCGTCATGAACTTGTAACGGAAGTGGAGACCCACGCGGTCAGAGAAGTCCCAGTCAAAGCCTAAGCCGATAGCGAAGTCCTTGTAGTTGATCGGGGCCTTTTCATAGTAGTAGGGGTTCACTTCGAAGTAGTAAGTCTTGCCTGCAGGAGTCTTGTTGATAGAGTTGTCTGCAGTGCACATTCTGTAAGCCTTGTCAGACCTGAACGTTTCGAAACCGAGGATACCCACCATGTGGAAGGTCGGAGTCACAGCGACTGTCGGCTCGAACTGACCATAGAAGCTCATCATGAGCGTGTTGAAGGTCTTTTCGGAAACTGCAAGCGGAGCAAAGGAAGTAGAAACACCAGAGAGAGCGAGGAATGCAGTCATCATGATGTTGCGGTCGGTGCCGAACCAGTGGCCGATATCGTAGCCACCCATGAAGGACATGTAAGTGGACCACTTGGCATGCATCGGAACTTCTTCCTTAGCAACCTGCTGGCCATTTTCGTACGCGACGAAAGATTCCCAAAGTTCCCAGGTTCCACCATAGAGACCGCCGCGCTGACGGTACATCTTCACGCCTTCGCCTGCATCCTTCTGGACGCCGGCACGTGCGATATAGCCTGCGCCAGAGCTGTTACCAGAGTCAGCCACAAAGAGCGGCTTGTGCTTGGTCCAGGAGTTCGTGCTTTCCCACATGTTGCGGCCATTCAAGCGGTAGTTGAACGCAATCACGTCCTGACCCGGATCGATCTGGCGGTGCAAAGCGTACTGGAAGTCAAAGTAGCCGCGGTTGAAGCTCGGTTCCAACTTCAAGTTGATACCAGCCATGTTCGGAGAATAACGGAGAGCGCCAGCATTGAGGTAGGTCTCGTCCTTGCGCCATCCCGGGAAGCGGGACGGGTTGGAAAGAGAATACGGAGAGTAGAAGCCCGGCTGGAAGAACACGAGTTCTGCAGTCAGCGGCCAACCTTCGATATACTTGCTCTGCGCCTTGACATAGAGACCGACCTTCGGAGAAGCTATGCTAGATCTCTTAGAGTCGTCCTTATCCGTATAGTAAGTTCTGACCGGAACCACAGCGCCCGTTGCCGGATCCTGCGTTGCAGGCAAGAAGAACACCGTGGAGTCCGTGATGCTCACGCCCACGTCTGCCATCAAGAAGAGCTTCGGGGTAACGTTGCCCTTCAAATCAAGCGTTGCAACATGAGTATTGAGGAGAACCGGATTCATGCCGTTCACGACCCACTGTCCACGGAATTCGTCTTCGTAAATGGAAGCGTCGTCGTAAGTCACGCCCATGTAGTTCAAGCCAACGGTAAGATTGTCAGCAATCTTTTCCTTGGCGATACGGCCATGAAGGACGGTACCACGGAAATCGTAGCCACCCATCATTTCGAGTTCGCCCGGCTGGCCACCGTACATGCGAAGACCGTCGCGGGTCGCCATGTCGGCATCAATCGGCTGAGACACGAGGAACTGGGCCTTCAAGTCATACGGGAGCTGATAGAAGTTCGCAAACACGCCACCGAAAGAACGGTTCGTCCAGAATGCACGACCACCTTCCTTGACCGGCTTGAATGCTTTTTCTTTATAGTAAGTAGAAACGGTCTTTTCGTCTTCGAAAAGTTCGTACTGCCAAACAAAGCGCGGGTTGGTTTCGCGTTCCCACATGGTAAGCGGGGATGCGTTAGCCCAAATAACGCCGCCAGCAGTAATGTAAGCGCCAAAGACACCTGCACGGATATCGACACCGACGTTCAATTCTTCGTTGATGGTCGAAGTGTAGTAGTCCGTAGAGTGATCGTACAAAACGCGTTCATCGTTGGACGGGGCCTTGGTCGGCTGCTTCGCCATGAAGTTCGTATAAATACCGCTCAAGTCGAACGGGAACGAAAGGTTCGTAAACAACGTAATGTAGGAGTTCGGCATGGCGACAACGTTCACGTTCAAGACTGCATCGACGCTTGTACGTGCCCTGTCGTCCTTAATCCAAGGGCTTTCTTCGGAATAGTGGAAGTTCTTCAAACGGAAAGCCATGTAACCGGAGACCGCCAGTGGCAGATCGTCCTTACCGAGGAGCGTAGATTCCATGTTGCCGGAAAGAGTATCCAACGAAGCGTGAAGGGAATCAAGCTGCAACTGCGGAGGAAGAGCCCAAGCAGCACCGAGGCTAGACGCTAATAAAAGGGAAGAAACTGTTTTGCGCATAAAATCCTCTTAAATCTCGTTGCGGAACGGATAATGAGCCGGACCTTCGTACGGTTTACCGTGCTTCTTGATTACAACATCGTCAATCCAGACCTTGAAGGACTCGTTTTCATCCTTGCGGACTTCGAGACGGAATCCCTTGAAGTTGGCCCAGCTAAACGGCAGCATCACTTCGCGCGTGTTCTTTGCGTCCCAGTAAACACCAGTATTGCCGAAGAGCTTCAGAGGAATGCTGAAATGCTTCCATTCGGTCGTAATTTCGCCAAGGCTCTTGGAGCGGAGCTTAACCTGGAGGGATTCGCCGTTGCTCTTCACGCCGTCATCGACGAGCACGAAGAGAGCGTTTTCGCCGCCCTGGGCGCCCTTAATCCAAAATTCGAGAACACCTTCTTCCAAATAAGGAGTCAAATCAACAGAACCCGCAATACAAATTGCGACACCGGAATAGTCGCTTGCGATAAGCTCGATTTCCATGGAGAGAGCTCCTTCCATGGCATACTTATCCGTAAGCACCGGCTCGGGGTTCTCACGAGGATACTGGTAAGTGTATCCACCACCACGCGGAATAGCTTCACGCATGACAACGGTGACAACTTCCTTGTCAGGACGGAACGGCTTGGCATCCTTCTTGACAAAGTGAGACTGGTCGCGGTTGCGGTAATCGCTGAAACCGTAGCCAGCAAAAGAAGACGAAGCAAGAAGCATCGCTGCTAGAGCGCACTTCCAAATGGCTTTTTTTAAGTTTCCATTCATAATAAGTACAAATCTCCAAATTCGGATCACCTACAATATAGCTTGTTTTTTGAGAATGTCGAAACGGCTCTTTGCAAAAAAGGCTTTGCAAACCTCGATCCATCAACGAAATACCGCTATTTAAGCCGTGTAAACGCTGGACTCAAGCGTAAACAGAATTTTTTTTATCATCGCACGTTTCATTTTGTTTACAAATTAAAAAGGATGACGAACGTCACAGTGGACTCAAGCGTAAACACGCAGAAACGAGATTGTAATATTTTATATTTTGGATTTATATAGATTCTGAGAACAGTGAAAACCTTTTGGGGGTTAATATGATTAAGGAACTTCTTTCGGCAATGGCTATCGGCGGCCTTTTGGCTGCATGCGATAGCGGAACTTCGGCTCCACCGCTGGAATATAAAGGCGAAAACAGCAAAGCATCCACGGCAATCCCTGTTGACTATACCGCAGGAAGAATAATGAACGCTATTCTTGGTCGCGGCATCAACTTGGGCAACTCCTGGGACGGAGACGGTCTCGACGATTCCGGCTGGAACAACCCTATCCGCGACACGGACTTTGCATTGATCAAAGCCGCAGGTTTCAACTCTGTGCGTATCCCTGTCCGCTGGCAAACCAATTCCGACTACTCCACCCATACGGTCGATCCGAACCGCTTGCAAGGCGTTATCGAAGATATCAATCTCGCTATCGCCAATGGGCTTGCTGTTGTCGTCGATTTCCACCACTACTTTGAGCTCAACTGCGCTGGCGGTGGTTACTCCAGTTACGGTTGCAAATATGATGCAGCCAAATTCGAAGCAGAAAAGGCGCACTTCCTTGGCATGTGGGCTCAAGTCGCTACGGCTTTGAACGCATTCCCTGACAACTTGGTTGTGCTCGAAATCTTGAACGAACCTGTCATTCCTGATTCTAAAATCGTGAACCAGTTGATGACGGATGCTTACACGGTCATTCGCACGGCCGCTCCGGGCAAGACAATCATGTTCGAAGCATACCATGCCGCAAAGTTTGAAGATTTGAAGACTTTGACGCTGCCTGTGGATGGCAACATCATCTTCAGCGGCCACTATTACGAACCTTACACCTACTCGCACCAAGGTCTCGGTTACGACTGCAAGGGCGATGTCGAAAAGCTGAATACGGCTCAAAGGGACTTGAGCTTATACAAAACTCAAGCTTTCAAGCTCTACCCTGACATCAACGGCGTTGACCAAGTTCCTCTGAACATGGGCGAATTTGGCATTGCGGGCGGCGCTCCGGCTAGCTGCCCAAGCGATAAAGCACCGAGCAGCGAAGGCAAGGCTGAATGGGCTCGAAAGACAGCCCAAGCCGCTATTGAAAACGGGATTTCGTTCCACTACTGGGCTTTCGGCCAGACAAGCGGATTCGACGCGTTCAACGTATTTAGCGAAACGTGGTACCCGGGATTCCCAGAAGCGCTCATGCAGTAATTACGGGCGAACGAGCGTACCGCTCCAATGTTCGTCGAAAAAGGCTTGGAACAAAGGTTCCGGGCCTTTTTTCAATTCTTCGATAACTTCCGCAGTCCGGCGGCGGCCGCGGTAAAGTTCACGGAACGCGCGTTCAAAAAACGCAATGCGCTCTGGCGGAAATTCGTCTGCATGGATGCGGAGCGCGTGGAGATTGAGGGAAGCAAAGCGAAGCGGGTTCCCGAACGCGCGACTGCACGGAGGAACGTCGTAATCGACCTTGAGCGTGCCGCCCACAAAAGCGTAAGCCCCCACTTGGTTGCGTTGCTGCACCGCCGTCGTGCCGCCAAGAGTCGCAAACTTGCCGATGCGAACATGCCCGCCCAGCTGGCAGCCATTCGCAATGACCGCACCCTCGCCAATTTGGCAGTCGTGCCCCACATGGGCGTAAGCCATAATCAGTACATGAGAATCAAGACGAGTACAGCCGCCGCCATGTTCCGTGCCGCGATTGAGCGTCGTGTATTCGCGAATAATGCAATGGTCGCCGATTTCAAGGCGAGTCGGCTCCCCTGCGTACTTGAGGTCTTGCGGAGGGGCGCCAAGAACCGCGCCGTCATAGACATGCGTATCCGTCCCAATTTTCACATTGCCATACACATGCACACGCGATTCCAGCACCACGTTCTCGCCAATTTCTGCACCTTCGTCAACAATGCACCAAGGTCCGATAACTGCGGAATCGTGAACTTTTGCAGATGAATGAACGCAAGCAGAAGGATGAAGCATGGAGAGTGGTTAGTAAACAGTGGTTAGTGGTTAGGTTCAAATAAAAAATAAAAAGTTATAAAATGAAAAATGGTATATTAATCCTTCATCATCCATTTTACTCATGTCTTTCGTCTCTCGTCTGTAGGCTCGCAGAGCCGTTCTCTCGTCTGATAACAGTAGGAAGCGGTTAAGAGTTGTGAAGTCGGTGCGTCGCCCCTCTATTTCAAGTTGCAATCGAAAATATAGAAATAAGATTACCTCATAGCTCAAAGGAGCCCATGGCGACCGAGCTCATCGCTCACAACTCACGGCTCAACTGTGATAAAAACTGAAATTTTCCCAAAAAGCGAGCTATTGCACGCCCTTTTCCCTTTTTATATATTCGTTCATAGATTTCCTTAATCCCGCTGACAGCGTATTTGTTCCGGGTGGGTAGTTTCACTATCTGCTTGACGCGGCCATCCCTTTGCAGGCAAGACAAACCTTGCGACTCGATGGCAGGCACCCTGTGGGGAAGCAGGCCCCACTGCGATCAACGTAGAGCACCGTCTGCAACCTAGAAAAAATCTTGTGGACGTAAAACAAACTTGTCGCAACAGGTTTGCAACGGAAGCAACAAGCTACCGTGGGTGTTCTGCGTAAATTCTCTTAATTTTTTGTGGTTCTCCCCCGCCTTACAGATTCCGTTTGCAAATCATAACTTATAACAAACGGAGTCTCTATGAACAGAGAACAATATGCAGAAATGCTGCATACCATCAACAGGACTCATAAGGCAAACGGCGATGTTCACAAATGCATCGCGGAATACCGCAAAAAGTTCAAGTACGTCTATTTCTACAACGACACCATCATCAAGCTGATTCTCGGCAATCCCGAAAACGAAAAGATTACGGCGAACCTTTTCAACGCCATTCTCAAGTTGGATGGGGCGGGCTGCATTGACAACTTGACTTTCGTGAACCCTTCCTTGGACAGCGTGCTCTGCAAAAGCATCACCTCGGACGTTGTCGTGCAAAGCAAGCATTTGGAACGCATTGTCATGGAAGTCCAGCACGTCGAAGACGAAACTTACTGCGACCGTCTGGTATTCTACACCGCAAAACACACCATGGCATGCCTCGCACATGGGCAAGGATACTTGCTCCACACCTTGAACCTCATCAGTTTGCAAATGTTCGACGGATTCCCAGAATCCAAGGACTATCGCCACAGCATTCGCCTCAAGAATCAGGAAAACGAAGAATTTTTCAAGAAACAGACGATTACCCTTGTGGAAGTCCCCAAGTTCCTTGAAGGCGATTACGCCTCGGACAACAGCTTGCTTGCCCAATGGCTGCGATTCGTCGATTCCTTGAATAACGAAAAGCCGCTCGCCGTCCCCAAAGATTCGATTTTCGACCAATTGCAGAAGAAAATGGAATTGAGTATATTTACAGAGGAATTCCTTGTAAATGAGGCAATGGCTATGAGCGACCGCGAATACGAACTTTACGTAGAAAAGAAACACGCCCGCAAAGAAGGCCTTGAAGAAGGTCGTGCCGAGGGGCATGAACAAGGTCTCGCAGAAGGTCGTGCAGAAGGACGCATTGAAGGACGTGCGGAAGGACGCATTGAAGGGCGTGCGGAAGGGCGTGCGGAAGGGCGTTCTCAAGGTTTTACTGAAGGATGCGATGCAACAATCTCTATTTTGCGTAACCTTGGCGTATCTGACGATAAAATCGCTGAAGCTGAAGCACAACTGAAAAAAATGGCTTCAGCCCCGCAAAAATAAAAGCAAATAAAGCTTTATCAAATCCTATGGACATCGGTTCATAGGATTTTTTGCAATAAAGGCTTTGCGAATTCACCTTATTCTAAAAATTATTAACTAAGCCCCCTCCCATTGCTCAGCTCATTACTCACAACTCAAAACCTCTTTCGTCTCTCGTCCCGGAACAAGTCTTGGATGACATTATCTAAGCTCTAAGTTCTAAGTTCTAAGTTCTAATTTGCTACATTTCAGCTCATGGGCGGTTACATTATCGCATGCCTTGCCGCGCTTTATGCGTTCCTGTTCCTATTCTTCATCATAGGACTGTTAAAGACGCATCGTTACAAAGGCAAAAAAGCGACTCCGAGCGTTTCTGTCGTTGTCCCCATGCGTAACGAAGAGGAATTTGCAGAACGCACGCTCGAAGCTTTAGCGAGACAAGATTACATTGGCGAATGGGAAGTTATTTGCGTCGATGACCGTTCCACGGACCGCACGCTCGAAATTCTCGAAAAATTTGCCGCAACGCATCCTCGTTTCAGGGTGCTTTCGCTCCCCCACGACCTGCCGCAAATTGCAAGCCCCAAAAAACGCGCTCTCGAAAGCGCTTTCAAGATAGCCAAAAACGATGTGCTCCTCACGATGGATGCCGACTGCATCCCGCGACAAAGCTGGATTACTTCGATGGCCGGGAGGTTCGTTGGCGATATTTGCATTGTGCAAGGGCCTAAGCAGAATAACGGCACGCGTTCCATGCCGCACCTTTACCAAAAACTCGAAACGCTCGGTTACACCGCGATGGAAGCCGCAGGCTTTAGCCTTGGCCGTCCAATAGTCGCTAGCGCCGCATGCCTCGCCTACAAAAGGGAGCTTTTCTTTGAAGTCGGCGGATTCGGAGACCTCATCAACCTTTCTAGCGGCGACGACGACATGCTCATCCACAAGATGATGAAAATTCCGGGAACAAAGGTCTGCTACAACCTCGACCGCGACGCGGTCATCGAAACGGCCCCCGTCCACACGTGGAAGCAACTTTTCAACCAGCGCGCCCGCTGGAGCAGCAACGGAACGAACTACGAAAGCAAATCCTACATTCTGCTTTTGACGCTGATTTACACCTACTACATTTGGATGTTCATCAGTCCTTGGTGCGTGCTGTTCCTCGATTGCCCGTGGCAATGGTGCGTGTTCAGCATTTTGCCCAAATTCATCGTGGATTTCGTATTCCTTTCCATCGCGTCGTGGAAGCTAAAATCCAAGCGCCGCATGTTCGCGTTCTTGCCGGTGGAATTCATTCAAATTCCAATGATTGTGTTCTGCGTGCCCGCCGGGATTACCGGAATGTTCAGGTGGAAGTGAGCGGCGGAGCCGCAGTGGTTAGTGGTAAGTGATTAGTGGTTAGTAAACTGAGCCTGCCCCGGACTTGTTCCGGGGTCATCCTGAGGAGCATCGCGACGAAGGATCCCTTTCGCCAATCTCGTCTAAACCAAAACTACAATCCGATAGCGATGCGTTCTCGTGCCCAGGCGATTGCTTCGTCTGCGTTTTTGATTTTTCCGTCGAGCTGAAGCTCAAAGCTCTGCTTGATGATTTCGCCCATCTGCTTGCCGGGCTTAATGCCCAAATCCAAAAGCATCTTGCCCGTGAGATACGGCTGCGGAGCGGCCTCAATCAAATCGAGGTCGGCAGCAGCCTGCCACAGCTTTTGCGGGAAGTTCATGTCGCCAGCGGCTGCGTAAAATTCACGGGGCGTACATTTAACAAGCAAGCACAACAGCTTTAGTCCACCCAATTTCACGGCGAGGCGGCGAAGCGACGGAGCGTCATTTACAATAGCAAATTCCAATCCGCAATACGAATTTAAAATCAGCGGTACGTTTTTCAGCAAATGCACTTCGTTAGTAATGCGTTCCAAGAATTTCAACGAAGTTTCAGGATTTCCGCAGAGGAATGCCGCAAAAGCAAATTCCATCGCCTCGTCGTCCGAAAGGGCTTTGCCCTCGTCAGCAAGCGACCGACGGGTCGCTTCCATGTTATCGAGCATCGCTCCCAGAGCATCCCAAGACTTGTGCAGCGGAAACACTTCCGGGAAAAACTCGTTCAAGCGGATATCCAAAAACGCACGCAATCCAAGCGAGGGCTTGCCGGGCTTCAAAAGCCACTTTTTGAATTCTTCAAAAAGCCTTTCGACTGAAAGGTCGGCAAGCGAAAGCGTCTTGCAAAGTTCAACCGTTTCGGGAGCAAGCGTCAATGCAAATCGGCTTGCAAACTGCACGCCGCGCAAAATGCGAAGCGAGTCTTCGACAAAAGCGGGCCCCACATGACGCAAAAGCCCTTTCTTCAAATCGTCAATTCCGCCATACGGATCGCACAACGTGAGTTCCGGCAATTCCATCCCCATCGCGTTAATCGTAAAATCGCGACGGAGCGCCGCCTCCTTGAACGAGAGCTTTTCATCAGTATGCACCACAAAACCGCGATGCCCATACCCGACTTTGCTTTCCGTTCTCGGAAACGAAAAATCGAGCGACAAGCCCTTCATCGCCAAATGGATGACGCCAAACGCTTTCCCGACTAAATTCGTGCGGCCATATTTCTTGAGAATTGGAACAAGTTCATCTTGCGTGATGTCGTAAACTTCGACATCGTAATCGCGGCAGTCCTTGCCAAGCAACGCATCGCGCACCCAGCCGCCCACTAAAAACGCGCGGCCACCCACATCGCGAATTTCGCTCGCTATAGAAAGCAAGCGATTGGGCAAATCAGGCTCGAACACGCCCCCAGCAAGAGTCGCAATCGTAGGCATTACGGAGCCACCTCAGCAGAGGGGGCAGCTCCCGCAGACTTGTAACGGTCATAAATGCTGGTCGTCTTTTCTTCGGAAGAATCTTGGAGCAACGTCGAGACAGGGATTTCGTTTTTCGAGGAATCGCCCTGCTGCACACCGTCCATATTCGCGTAACGTTCGTAAATACTTCCGCCACCCATGCCCGATTCGTTCTTCTGTTTCGCCTCGTCTTCACGGCAAGTGCGAAGTTCATTTTCCATATAAGCACGTTGATCCGGCGAATAGCTGAGCGAATTCAAGCGATATTCAATCTCTTCGCAAACAAGCCCTTGACGTTCACCAGCACAGCCACTGAACAACAATACGACACCGAACACACAGGCGGCAAAAACAAATTTATTCACAGTGACCTCCGCGTTTGTCTTCAACGACAAATCCAATTAATGGATAATCAAGAGCTTTCCTTTTTTAGTCTTAGAGCCACCACGGATAACGTACTGATAAACGCCGGGAGCTACAAAATTCCCGTTCTTCATCTTTCCGTCCCACTCGACGCGACCACCAGCAATCTTATCGCCGCTCAACGACACAACCAGCTTGCCGCCCCTATTGTAAACGCTAACTACAGCGTCGTCCGAGATGTTGTCGAAAACCACATACGGCTGATAAAGCGGACGGAACGGATTGGGATACACCTTGACATCTTCGCGTGCCTCGCCCGTCATATTGCCGTCCGTGCCACGCAAGTCGTTTCTCCTGTAACGCGAAACGCCATTTTCATGCGCGAACCAGACCCAGCCCAAAGTCGAATCGACAGCGACATCCTGAACCCTGTCGCTCAAAAGTCCCTGCCTTGTCGTAAAGTGAAGTACAGACAATGTATCGGGATTTGTCACACGAGGCGTCATACGGTAAACGCCCTGCGTCGATGTGCCTACCCACAAATTTCCGCGGCTATCGACATCAATACTCGTGAAGCCAGCGCCCATAAGACCGTTCGTCGAAAGCGGAGTCCTCAAAGAATCCTGATCCTCGTTCCAGTAAGCAAGCGAAGATTCCGTCACAAACCAGAAGTAGCCCGTCTTTGGCTCATAAACAATGTCCAACGGAGTCGTCGTCGTTCCGTAGTACGTCTTCACGTCAGCCTTGGTAAGCTTGCTCGAAAGCTCGCCACCCGTAGATTTCGGATGCGGGAAACGGATCACATCCAAGCCGCCATTTGCAGAAAGCGAAGCTCCAGAACGCGTCCCCACATAAGCAACCCATTCGCCAGTGCTATTGTCCGCACGAACCGTTAAAGGTCCTGCAATCGACGTGCTGCCAATATTATTTGCACAAGACACATTGCCGTCAAGATCCATATAAATCAGGCTATACCCCTTATTCGAAGCCGAAGTCGAAAAGAATCCCATACCATCTGGAGCTGGAGTCGTAGCCACTGCAATTGTATAGGGTTCATATTGCGGGTTGTCCTCCAAGTAGTTGTCGAAACAATAATCACCTTTCGCCAAAGCTGCCTGCACCAAATTGTTGCCCCATTCCCCGTACAAGAAATACCCGATACCCCAAATATGGTAGAACACCGCTCCGCTAGGAACAACCGACAAAGCCTTCATGTCATGAGCGCGCGCGTTGGTCCAACTTCCGTAAGTTTCATAAGCGGTCGCAGGCTCGCTCCATTCATAGCCGTAGTTGTACGAGAACTTGCCATCTTCAGAAGCGGCAAGGACACCACCGCCCGGAAGAGCTTGCAATTCGTAAGCGCCGCCAATCGCGAACCGCTTGTACTCCGTCAAATCCGAAACCTTTTTGCCGTCATAGTAAAACACGTTCTGAGGACCAGCCAAAATAGCCTTTCCCGACGGAAGCAAAGCAACCCAGCGGACGATACTCTTGTAAAAACGAGCTTCTACAATAGGCAACTTGTCGATAACAGTAACAATAGAATCCTTAACGTACAAAACGGAATCCATCAAGACCTTTCCACGAATCCGAACCATCGAAGACGACGAAGAAAACACAGAGAACGTATCGAGAGCGACAACCGTCTCGCCATCCTTGTCCCAAAGCCTCATGCCTTCCGTCGCAAACGTCTTGAGCTTGCCATCTTTCCAAGCGATGCTCTTGATTTCAGCCCCGCCAGAAACGTCCTTGACTAATGTCCAAGAATCAGGATTGCTCAACTGCAAGTCGGACTCCAGCTTGTCCCAATTCATCTTGCGGACATAAAGAGACTTGCCCACCGCGACAAACAAAGAATCGCCATGCACTTCCATCGCAGACACGGGATTTATCGCAAGGCTAGCGTCTGCAATTCTTTCGATCGTAAGGATGGACGACAAGCTGTTCAGGCTGAAAAAGGAAAGACGGTCTTCGAAAGCAATCACGATGACAGGCCCCGCCAGACGAGCCATATCGGGAATAACGCTCACGCTGCTTCCCGCATAAGAACGGCTAAGCACCTGCCAATAGTTATTAGCAGCCAAAGTCGCAATGATACCGTTATCGCTCACGGCAAACATTCCACGGTCAGAAACAAGAACCGCGCTCACGGACTCGTCACCCAGACCATTCGAAGTCGTGTACATATCGTCGGCTGTATTCGTCCTGTAACGGACGCCGCCGCCTGTACCCATGAGAAGACCATCGCCATAAGGGAACGCCGACTTCACTGGAAGCGGATTAGAAAAATTAAGCCATTCTTCGGCAGCGAGAGATGTCGAAGCGAGGACAAAGATACATATAAGATTAATCAATAATTTCACATTCTAAAATTACGAAATTATAAAAGATTTTCAACCAGCGCTTTCGATAATTTCACGCAAAGTAGCGTCTCGTCCCGTCATCGCTTTGAAACTTTCCTTCCGTAGCCTCAATTTTTCACGCAACTTTTTAATCGCGACCACCCGCGTTTTAACAATAGTCCCCTTGGAAATCCCTAGCATCTTGGACATATCCCGAATATTGACCCCGCCTACAAGCGACAGCTCCACGACCATTTTTTCAAAAGGCTCAAGCTCTTCCGTCAAGCGGACAAAGCCTTTCATGAGCCGTTCCGAATCACGCCCTTTATCTTCAACAACGTAATTGTACGAATTTCCCGAATCGTAGTCAGCCACCGGCTCGCGTAATTCCGAGAACGGAATAAGCCGCACATTGTTCTTGTTGCGGAAACGATTGCAGCAGCAATGGAAAAAGACCGTCTGCAACCACGGAAACAGACTCACTTCGTCGTTCAGGAGCCTCGCACTTTGGCAAAAACGGAGCGCCACCTCCTGAAACAAGTCGTCCGCATCGTCCCTTGACAAAGACTTTTGCAGACACATTTTGTATATTTTGAAGGAATATCTTTTCCAGATCAGTCCCACCCATCCCGGAAGGCGATAACGATATAAATCTATAGTTAACATATTTTCCCAGTCAGTTAATTTTCTCCAACTAGAACACAATCTATGAAACTTTTTAACAAATTTCCAAAATTTGAAAATTTTGCAAACAACTGTTTGCAAAAAGCCTCATTTTGCCTCACTTTGTTTGCAGCGACATTAGTTTATTCGCAAGAATTTAACATGAATAACATGCCGCCACCAGAAGCAAGCATGCGTTACACGGTGGGTACACTCGAAAAAGGTTCTAACGTCATCGTGGATATTGTCATCCCGGACAACTGGCATGTGAACGCGAATATTGCCGCCGACGAGTTCTTAAAACCCTCGTCTATCGAAATTTCGGCAAAGGGAATCAAATTTGGAGAACCGAAGTGGCCTGAACCGATTAAGGAATACAGCGAAGCGCTCGACCTCGAAAATCTCGTTTTCAAGGGATACTTCCAAATTAAGCTCCCTGTAGATAGCATCGAGGCCGATTACGACACGCTCACGACCCAAGCGACATTCCACTACCAAGCTTGCGACAACTCCATTTGCTTAGCACCATCCCAAGTCACGTTTGGAATCGGGACGCTAGGCTTAAAAAAAAACGAGGGCAGCGCCCAGAGCGGAATCTCTAATGAAAACGCAGCTGGAATTGCAGAGAAAAATGTAAATGGCGATGAAGGCTCTGTTCAAGAATCTCAAGAAGGTTTCGCAGGAACGTTGATTTTGCTTTTATCCGCACTGCTCGGCGGATTGATTCTGAACCTCATGCCATGCGTGCTGCCAGTGCTTTCGCTCAAGCTGTTCAGCTTAATCAAGCAGGCCGGGGAAAGCCGTGGGCGTTTGCTCGCGCTGGGCGCGACCACGACAGCGGGGATACTCGTTAGCTTTTGGACACTAGCCGCTATCGTCGCCGCCGTCAAAGCCGGCGGCGGAAACGCCGGATGGGGCATGCAGTTCCAAAGTGCCGGATTCATTGCGTTCATGGTCGTTATTTTGACCGCGTTCGCCATGAGCTTTTTCGGAGTATTCGAAATTTGGCTCCCCGGAAGCGCCACAACCAAGATGGATTCTGCAGGACGCAAACAAGGTATTGCAGGGGCATTTTTCACAGGAGCGCTCCTTGTATTGTTGAGCACACCGTGCTCGGCACCGTTCCTCGGCACCGCCATGGGATTTGCGTTCACCGCATCGACCCCAGTCCTGTTCATGTTCTTTACCGCAGCTGGCATCGGGCTTTCCATCCCCTACCTTCTCGTAAGCGCATTCCCCAAGATTCTCAAAATTTTCCCGAAACCAGGGGCATGGATGGTAACGCTCCAAAAAGTGATGGGAATCCTTTTGCTCGGCACAGTCGCATGGCTTCTGTGGGTCGTGCGTGAGCAAGCCGGGAACTTTGGCGTAGGTCTTTTTGCTGCAATCGTCGCCATCAGCATCGCATGCAGCGTGCTGATTGGCAAATTCGCTCCGCCGGGAGCAGAATTTGTTCGCGAAGTCGCCGCCGTAATCGTTTCCGTCGTTGTTCTCGGAGCATTCTGGTTTGCATTCGCCGCCCCAAAATACGAGGCAGAAGTCCAAGCCATCTTCGAAGCTAAAGCTTCGCAGAGCATCACCGAAGACGGATGGTACCGCTACACGCCTGAACTGATTGAAAACTTCGCAAAATCAGGACGCACCGTCTTTATCGACGTGTCCGCCGACTGGTGCCTCACCTGCAAGGCTAACGAAGCCGCAGTTTTAAACAGCGACGAGTTCCGCAACGCCATGAAAGAATTGAACGTGGCTTTAGTCAAAGCCGACTGGACACGCGAAACGCCCGAAGTAAACGCACTCCTCAAGAGCATCGGCAAGTCGGGAGTCCCCGCTTACGCCATCTACCCTGCGGGTCAAAAAGGAAAGCAAATTGTACTCCCTGAACTGCTGACCACAGGTGCGATTGTGGAGTGGATAGTTACTAGTTACTAGTTAGTAGTTAGTAGTTGGCAGAACTTAGAACTTAGAGCTTAGTGTTTAGAAATGGAGCCAGCCGGTTTCCAATGCGGTTACCGGCATTATTTTGACTTCGCCTTTTTCAGGCACTTCAAAAGCAAGCCCCGTCAAAAAGTTCATCCAGCATTTCGGATCAAACTTGAGCCCGCAAAAATGCGAGAGGCACGGCACAATCCACGCATCATGCGTCACAAAAACGTTGAACCGCGACGAGGCTTTTTCAAGCATCATCTCACGCATCTGTTCTGCACGTTCATGCAGCGGATAAAATGCATCATGTACGCCCGATTCAAGCCACTTGCAAATACCCTCGTAAAAACCTTCTCTTAAAGTTTGCTCATAAGCGGGCACGTCACGAACAAAGAAATCGCCCAACGCATCAAGCGGCGTAACTTTTACTGCGGAACCCGCAGCTCCATTCACATAACCCGCAAGCTTGCGGCCTTCTGCAATGCACTGAGCAGTTTCGATGCAACGCCCCACCGGGCTCGAAAAATATGTCGCTTCGCCAAAAGCAGGGAAAACCCGTCCTAGCGAAATTGCCTGACGACGCCCACGTTCCGTAAGCCCCACATGCGCCCCAAAATCCTTGTCTTGCGGCGTAATATGGTTGCGTTCGGCATGGCGCAAAAGCAGATAAATTTTAGAGTTCCAATCAGCTTGCGCGAAAAAATCAGAAGCGGGGAGAAAGTCAGTCATTTGAGGTTCGAGGTATGAGGTCGCCCGCTACAGCGGGCTTTGAGGTTGAGAGGATCAAAGTCAAGCAATTAAATTCCAATTGCGGCGGAAAGCGGAATCCAAAGAGCATGCCCAAACAAAAAGCTCACGATGCCAAGCAAAAATCCGCACACGATATCCGAAAACCAATGCACGCCAAAATACACGCGCAAAAGCCCCCATGTGAGCGGCAAAAGCATCATAACCCAGCCGTACTGCGGCACGCAATAAAACACCGTACTAGCCACCGCCAAATTGTTCATCGTATGCCCTGACGGAAAACTGTACTTATCCAGCGGCGGAACCTCCGCGCGAATCGCCGGATTCGCAGCAAACGGACGCGGACGCTTTGTGCTGAGTTTAACGCCCTCATAAATCACAAGGCTCATCGCAAGCGAAACAAGAGCTTGCCACAGAATCGGCAAAAAGCTATCGACACCGATCATCCAAATCAAAAACGCAATGAACAACGCCCAAATGTAGCCGTCTCCCAAACGCACGTAAAAACGCAGCCAGCCGTTCACCTTCCGCGAAAAATGCCGGTTTGTCCAATACACCGACACGCGATTGTCAAAATCAGAAATTTTCTTGAGCATAGGCAAGAATTTAGAAATTTTTCTTTTTGGACCTTAGAGGCGACCCTTACTTACAATGTTTCTTCAATGCTTCGATGTACGCTTCAGCGTAGCGTGAGAGGGGGATGCCTTTGCGAGCGACATAGCCGACGGTCATTTTGTCGCGAACATCGAGTTGTTTGGCGATGATGTTCTTGCCGTTGAGTTTGTGGCTGATAACGCCGGAGCAGATGGTGTATCCGTCCAAGCCGATGAGTAAATTAAAGAGTGTGGCGCGGTCGCGGACTTTGATGTTTCGCGGGCAATCGAAGTCAATCGCAGTGAGGGGTTCTTCGGCAAAGTAGAACGAGTTGAAATCACCTTGTTCGTAAGTGAGGTACGGATACGGCTGAAGATCTTCGAGGGTAATTTTGTCTTTTTTCGCGAGCGGATTCTTGGACGACATGAACACATGCAGCGGTGTCGAAAAGAGCGGTTCGAACACGAGGTTGTTCTTTTGGATAAGCTTGCGGATGACTTTTTCGTTTTTATCGCTGAGGTAGAGCACACCTATTTCGCTTTTCATTTTGGCGATATCGTCAATAATTTCGTTTGTTTGCGTCTCGCGGAGCGTAAAATCGTAACTCGGGCCGCCAAATTTGCGGATAACATCGACAAATGCGTTCACTGCAAAGGAATAGTGCTGGCAACTCACTGAAAAAATGGTATTGCCACCCTTGCCGCCTTTATAACGGTCTTCGAGGAGCGTTGCTTGTTCCAAAACCTGCCTTGCATACGAGAGAAATTCATCGCCTTCGTTTGTAATGGTCACGCCCTTGTTGGAGCGGTTGAATATCGTAATGTTCAATTCGCTTTCGAGTTCATGGATAGAGGCGGTAAGGCTTGGTTGCGAGATAAACACTCGTTTGGAGGCTTCGGTGATATTTCGCGTGTCTGCAATGGCAATGGCGTATTTAAGTTGTTGTAGAGTCATAACAAAGTGGTTAGTGGTTGGTGATTAGTAAACAGAAGAATCATTATAAATTTTCTTTATCACTAGTTATAAATCATCATAGGAAAAATCTATGGTGAACGTATAAAAAATAGTATTTTACCGATGATAAAAAGTGAGGTATATTTGGAGCGTTCAAAAAAACAAAGTAAAAAGGTAGGTTAATTAATATGACAACGAAAAATACTTCTGTAATTGGATTCCCGCGTATTGGCAAGAATCGTGAACTCAAGTTTGCAAGCGAAAAGTTCTTCAAGGGCGAAGTTTCTGAAGCTGAACTCCAGAAGGTCGCCGCCGAAATTCGTCTTTACGGCTGGAGAAAACAGCGCGAAGCTAACATTTCCTTTATTCCGTCGAACGACTTCTCTTTCTATGATAACGTTCTCGACACCGCATTTTTGCTGAATGTTGTTCCGGCTCGTTACCAGCAGCTCGGCTTGAGCGTTCTCGAAACTTATTTCGCCGCATCCCACGGTTACCAGGGCGAAAAGGGCGACGTGAAGGCCCTCCCGATGAAGAAGTGGTTCAATACGAACTATCATTACATTGTTCCGGAAATTGACGACGCTACCGAACTCAAGCTCGTCGGCAAGAAGCCGGTTGATGAATTCAACGAAGCCAAATTGGCCGGAATTGAATCCATTCCGACGGTGATTGGTCCATACACTTTCCTCCGCCTCGCCCGTTACAATGGCCAGAAGAAGGCCAAGGACTTTGTCGCAGCAGCAATCGCCGCTTATGCAAAGCTCGCCGACCAGCTCGCCACTGCAGGTGCCAAGTGGATCAGCATCGCAGAACCGGCTTTGGTTTTCGATGTCACCGCCGAAGAACGCGAACTTTTCAAATCCATTTATGTTGAACTTATCAAGCAAATTCACGAAGTTGCCAAGTTGAAGGTCAATTTGCAGACTTACTTCGGCGATATCCGCGATGTTTACGAAGATGTTATTGCACTCGGCTTTGACGGCATCGGTCTTGACTTTGTTGAAGGTCTCCAGTCGCTCGAACTTTTGAAGAAAGGCTTCCCGAAGGGTACGGTTCTTTTCGCAGGCGTTGTGAACGGCAAGAACATCTGGCGCGCCGATTACGCACAGAAGAACGCTCTCCTCGCTGAAATTGAAAAGTATGTGGCAGCTGAAAATGTGGTCGTTGGCACTTCTTGCTCGCTCTTGCATGTGCCTTACACGGTCGCTGCAGAACAGAAGCTTTCTGCCGATATTCTCAAGCACTTTGCATTCGCCGAAGAAAAGCTCACGGAACTTGCAGAACTCGCTAGCGCCGACGCAGCCGCACTTGAAAAGAACAAGGCTTTGTTCGCAAGAGCGCGCATCAACGAAAATAGTGCTGTTCAGAGTCAGCTCGCCGCACTTACCGCCGCTGATTTCGAACGCAAGCCGAGCCGCCTCGCACGCCGCACCGTGCAGAAGAATGAATTCCAGTTGCCGCCGTTCCCGACAACAACAATCGGTTCCTTCCCGCAGACTGCCGAGGTTCGCGCCAACCGCGCCGCTTTCCGCAAGGGCGAAATCACCAAGGAACAGTACGTTGCTTTCAACCAGAAGAAGATTGCAGAATGCATCAAGTTGCAGGAAGAAATCGGCCTCGACGTGATTGTGCATGGTGAATTTGAACGCAATGACATGGTGGAATATTTCGGTTCCAAGATTGACGGCTTTGTGTTCACGCAGAACGCTTGGGTGCAGAGCTACGGTACCCGTTGCGTGAAGCCGCCTGTCGTTTGGGGTGACGTGAGCCGCAGCACTCCGATTACGGTTGAATGGTCCGTTTTCGCACAGAGCTGCACCAAGAAGCCGGTGAAGGGTATGCTTACGGGTCCTGTCACGATTCTTAACTGGTCTTTCCCGCGTGAAGATGTTTCGCTCAAGACGCAGGCTCAGCAGATTGGCCTTGCCATCCGCGATGAAGTTTTGGATCTCGAAAAGAACGGCATTAGAATCATCCAGATTGACGAAGCCGCTCTCCGCGAAAAGTTGCCGCTCCGCAAGAGCGACTGGCACAAGGAATACCTCGACTGGGCCATTCCGGCATTCCGCCTGGTTCACGCCAAGGTCAAGCCCGAAACGCAGATCCACACGCACATGTGCTATAGCGAATTCAACGACATCGTCCGCGATATCGACGCTATGGATGCCGACGTGATCACGTTCGAAGCCAGCCGTTCTGACCTCAAGTTGCTCGATGCCTTGAACGAAGCCAAGTTCGAGACGCAGGTAGGCCCGGGTGTTTACGACATCCACTCTCCGCGCGTTCCGTCTGAACAGGAAATCGTTGACGCACTCCACAAGATCATCGCGAAGATTCCGCAAGAAAATGTGTGGGTCAATCCGGATTGCGGCCTCAAGACTCGTGGCGAAACCGAAACGACGGCAAGCCTCAAGAATTTGGTCGCCGCCGCCAAGAAACTGCGTGCGGAGTAATTGAAAGATCCTCGCCTCCGCGAGGATGACGAATCGCAAAAAGTTACACCTCAATCTGTCATGGCAAGGCGAGAGCTCTCAGTAACTGATAGGCAGATTTCAAGTTCGCTCTTGTCTATCGCCCTACAGCCTTGAAATGACGGTAACCAAATAATCCCCGTGCGCCATGCGCCGCGGGGATTTCCTATTAGCAGCCATGACGTGACGAAAATTGAGTACAAAAGTCAACCTATCGTCGCAGGCTTTTTATAGCAAAAAGCTATAACCCAGCATAAAAAAGTAGTATATATATGGTGTCTTGCGACATCCCCACCCCTTTTCTATCTTTGTGCCGCGTTTGAAAGCTATTCAAAACGCAAAAAGCCGCCCCCGGAAAAACATACGAGGCGAATGCCGTGCCAAAATGCTTGCATTTTGGCATGGTTGAGCCGAAGGGTGTTGCGCTTGCGCAACAAGTCCGGGGAGACAAGCCAATGTGAAAACAGGAGGCAAAAATGGAAAAACGTACAGGACTTTTCGCAAATGGCATCATCTGGTTCGGAGTCGCCATCTCCGTTTCCGAAATTGAAGCGGGTATCGAAATTGGAGCCGCCTCCACAGCGGATTCGCTCTGGCTTCCGCTTGTGCTCGGGCATATCTTTGGCGGCATTTTGCTCTTTTTCGTGGGTCTCATCGGAGCTCGCGTTCGCCTGAACGCCATGGAAACAACAAAATCCACATTCGGCAAATACGGCTCCAAGTTCTTCGCCGCACTGAACACATTCCAGTTGCTCGCTTGGGTCGCCGTGCTGAATGCACAGGGAGCATCCGCTTTAGCGGGGCTCAACTTGCCGATTTCATTCCCGCTCACTTGCGTGATTCTCGCAGCACTCATCGCGGCTTGGGTCTATGTGGGCATCCGCCGCTCCGCTAACGTGACAACCGTCGTGATGGCAGCACTCGCTATTTTGCTCGCCATCCTTTCTGTGAAGTTGTTCGGACTCGATAGTTCGTCTGCAACAGCCGCCGGAAATGCCACAACCGCCACCGTGCTCAAGTTCTGGAACATCTTCGAAATTTCCATCGCTATGCCGATTTCTTGGTTGCCAGTAATTTCGGACTACACCAAAGATGCCGAAAAGCCAGTTCAGGCTACCGCCATTTCTGCAATCGCTTACACGTTCGCAAGCCTTTGGATGTACATCATCGGTATCGAAATTTCGGGCATTGGAGCAAACAACAACATCGCGCAAGCCATACTCCTTGCGGGGCTTGGAATCCCGGGCATCATCATCGTTGTGCTTTCGACAGTGACAACAAACTTCCTCGCCGCCAACTCCGCCGGCGAATCGTCCAAAGCAATTTATAGCAAAGTCAATCCGAAAATTGCAGGTGTCGTCGTGAGCCTCTTGAGTGCAGCGCTCGCCATTTCGGGAATCATGGAACATTACATCAGCTTCCTTTATTTGATTGCATCTGTGTTCGCTCCGATGGCAGCCGTTCTGTTGGTTTCGTTCTACTTTTCCAAAGAACGCAGCGAATCTCTTGGCGTTTGGCTTTGGAACATTTTTGCATGGCTTGCAGGCTTTATCGCCTACCAAGTTGCAGAACATTTCGATTCTGTTTTCCTCGGACCGACGCTCCTCGCGGTGATTGTGTCGGCGGCGTTCGCCTCCGTGCGAGTGCTGTCTGAAAATAAGTAGCAATGCATGGATCCTATCCCCCGGCTCGGAGGCCGGGGCTAAAGGCTAATAGGCTTCGCAGTCTTATATCGTGCTCCAGGATGACTGCTTAACGGAAACGCTTCAAGATGACAAATGTACTGTCACTCTGGCCCCTGAAGCATAGCGAAGGGGATAGAGTCCATCATTTCTCGCCTTTATTAATTTTTAAATTTTAGCTCGTCATGCCACAAAAGAAAATTGCGTTAATTAACGATGTTACAGGATTTGGCCGATGCTCGATCGCCGTCATGGCACCCATCGTCTCGGCTATGAAAATTCAAGCGGTCACTATTCCAACCGCCATTCTTTCGACTCACACGCAGTTCCCCAAATATTACTTCGATGATTACACGTCGAAGATGCGTGATTACATCCAAACTTACAAAGACTTGAGCATGTCTTTCGACGCGATAGCCACAGGGTTCCTCGGCTCCGAAGAGCAAGTCGATATCGTGATTGATTTTTTCAAGACGTTCAAAAAAGAAGGCACGCTCACTTTAGTAGATCCGGTGATGGGCGACTACGGCAGGCTTTACGAAACCTATACGCCTAGTTTATGCGAAAAAATGAAAGCGCTCGTCCACTACGCCGACATTTTGACCCCAAACCTCACCGAACTTTGCACATTGACCGACGTGAAATACCGTGTTGAAGGATTCAGCGACGTAGAACTCGCCGAGATGTGCCGCAAGCTCACGGGACAAGGCCCAGAACACATCGTCGTGACAGGCATCCCGTACAACAGCAAGCAAATCATGAACTACGTCTATAGCCGTGGCGAAGAACCGCGAATCGTGATGGTCGATCGCATTGGCGGCGACCGCAGCGGAACAGGCGACGTTATAAGCTCCGTGATCGCAGGCATGTACATGAACGGTCATGATTTTTACCAATCGGTCAAACGTGCAGCAGAATTTGTAACAAAATGCATCCGCTACTGCGAAGACAACGACGTTCCCACGCATTGGGGACTTTGCTTTGAAATGTACCTTCGCGACTTGATGGAAGACTAAAAGGAGGTCCAATGGTTGTTTACACTGTAACAGGAAATGTTGGAGAAGCTGGTTACCTAGACATCGCGAACAGCGGCGACATTACCGGCAAAAACATTTACGTGAACATGACCAACCGCTGCCCTTGCAGTTGCGTTTTCTGCTTGCGTCAAACCAAGAAGATGATGGAAAACAACACGCTTTGGCTCAAAGGCGGAGAACCAAGCGTCGAAAAAGTAATGGAAATTTTCAACGCCTACGATTTATCCGTCATCAACGAACTCGTCTTTTGCGGATACGGCGAACCGCTTGAACGCTTGCACGACGTTTGCAATGTCATCGACCTGCTTAAAGCGAAATACCCAAAACTCAAAGTCAGGCTCAACACGAACGGGCTTGCAAACTTGATTCACGGCAAGGACATCACCGAAGAACTGGAAGGTCGCTTTGACACGGTTTCGATTTCGTTGAACGCCCCGACCGCCGAAGAATTCCTCGCGCTTACAAGGTCGAAATTTGGCTTGCAGTCTTTTGACGCGTTGAAGGAATTTGCAGCTCTCGCAAAATTCCATGTGCCAAACGTCGTAATGACTGTTGTCGAAAAAGTCATGCCCGAAGAAAAAATCGAGCAGTGCCGCAAGATTTGTGCCGACTTGGGCGTTACATTAAGAGTGCGTCCGTTCGAGAATTAAAGCAACTAAAATAATTTATCCGCAGCAGTTTTCAGCTGTCATATTTTGACCCTTGACAAAAAGGGCCATTTTTACTATATTGTAGCCCCTATTTTTTTTCAATTTAATTTTCCCCACACAGACCGGTTAAAAAAATATTTGGGATCATTGTACCCATTTTACGTTTGGGTATTGTCGCCCGATATATAATATGAGGACAAAATGAATAAAACTGGTTACTTTCAAAACATCGCGGACAAACTCGTCAAACACATCAGCGGCTTTCGTCTTGATGAAGACTCATCCAATTTCATCTGGCTTAAATACTTGGAATATTGGGTGCGGTTCTTACAAAAAAGCTCAGAATTTCTAAACCCCGAAGCCGTACTCGACCTCATGCAATACGAGCCCAAGCCCTTGATGGCAATCGCCCACGATCTCGCTTCATTCGACAAAGAAAACGGCGCAAGCCTTTGCGATTCAGAATCTTTTTTTGAAGAACGTCGTTCTAAAAAAACTTTTTGTGGCAAACTCGCGGCAGACTTTTTGGACAGTTATCCGCTCGGAAATTACGAAGAAACCGGATTCGAAATCATAGAACTCATTAAAAACCGAGAACGATTCCAATACACAAAAGACAACTGGCGTATAATGCAAAAAACTATCGCAAAGCATTTTATCCCATTCGCCATCGAAAAATTGTCCAAGGGAGTTTCTAGGCACAACGAGGCGTTAAAAAGAATTGAAAAAATGCAAAAGCTCCTCCGCTTAAGCGACGAAGAAACAGAATTCGTGCTGTTCATTTGGCTCTCCGACAACGACGAACTTGAAATCCACCGAGAAAACAAATGCAAACGGAATCCCCGTTTTTCAAATGCCGCATGCGACCTCGACTTTGACGCGCTAGCTCTCGGCATGCCCAAAGAACGAATCTCCGAAATGCTAGCCGAAACATCCTCACTCGTCAAATTGTGCATCATCAACAAAGAATTTGAGCTCGACCAAGATTTAAAAATGCACTTGTCCGGCCAACGGCTGCTTTCGCAATGGAGCGACATTGAACTAGCACCGCCCCCGAAAATCCCGTTCGAAGAATTAAGGAGCGACAGAAGCGACGCGGACATGCTCGTCTATTTGCTCTCGCATCACGACAAATCTAGACCGCTGAACATTTTATTCTATGGGCTTGCTGGCACCGGCAAAACAGAACTCGCCAAAGCACTCGCCGATTACGTGCACACGCCCATGTACATGATCAAAGCTTGCGACGACTTTTCAACAAGTTTCCGCGAAACCCTCGGACTCGGCGATAAAATGCTGCGCCGACGCATGCGAAACCTCCAACTAGCCGCATGGCAATGCGAAAAAGACAAAGGAATCATCCTCGTCGATGAAGCAGACCACTTGCTGAACGCCCTAGAAAAAGGCACGCTCAACATGCTCTTGGAATCCATCCACGTTCCCATCATTTGGATTTCAAATTCCATTGCGCACATCGAAACAAGTACTCGCCGCCGTTTCAATTACTCGATGGAGTTCAAGTCGTTCGGAACCGAAAAACGGGCAAAAGTCCTCAAGTCCGTCATGAACACATACAACGTTCCTGACATGTTCGACGAAAGCAGCATCAACAAAATCGCAGCCGAATTCCCCGTCACCGCAGCGGGCTACACACTCGCCATTCAACAAGCAGTCCCCATGGCAAACCTTGACAAAGCATATTCATCCACAATCACACGGAAAATCCTCGAAGCACACGCAAACCTGCTTGGAATCCGATGCGACAGCAACCGAGAAAAAGACACGCATGCCCCAGCCTATTCGCTCGACGGATTGAACATTGACGGGGACATCAACGAAGTCGTAGAAATCGCCACTAACTATAATAATATATGGGATAATCTCGACAAGAATTCAAAAGCCGAATCGCTCAACATTTTGCTCTACGGAGCACCCGGCACCGGAAAAACCGAATTCGTCCGTTATCTGGCCCGCAAGCTGAACCGCAATTTAGTCATCCGACGTGCCAGCGATTTGCTGGACATGTACGTGGGCCAAACCGAAAAGAACATCCGCGAAGCTTTCGAGGAAGCCGAAGAAAGCAAGGCAATACTCTTCTTTGACGAAGCGGACAGCTTTATTGCCGACAGGCAAAACGCCTCGCGCAATTTTGAAGTGAGCCAAGTGAACGAACTTTTGACGCAGCTCGAAAATTTCAACGGCATATTCGTCGCGGCGACAAATTTTGACAGCCGACTAGACAACGCCTCTCGTCGCCGATTTGCGCTGAAGCTCGGATTCAACTACCTGAAATCCGATGGCATCGAAAAAATCTGGAAATCGTTCTACCCGCAGTTCAACTGCCCCGACGAAATCAAGAGTTTTGAAATGCTGACTCCGGGCGACTTCAACGCCGTATTTTCAAGGCTCCGCTACTTGCCGCAGCACAAGCTCTCTAAAAAACGCATCGCGAGCGAACTCGAAAAAGAAATCGAAGCGAAAGGCGGACACGCTAATAGGAAAATGGGTTTTTAGCCCATGTCATTCTTTGTCACCCGATAACTTAATACACCCCTTGACAAAAGGGGTGAAATTTACTATATTGCATCCGCTCTTTTTTGAGATTACGAATAAATAAAGATTTAATAAAAAATATTTGATTTTTAGTAGAAAAATTTTTTAATAAAAATTTTGTTTTCCCTCGTTTTTTCGCGCTCTAGTTTTTACCGCCTTATTTTTCTGTACCCATTTTAAAGTTTTTTACCCCAACATCAACCCATCACAAGGACAACCTATGATCAATATCAACCAATTTCTCCAAACAACCATCCTCGAAAACGAAACGCTCGAACCAAACGAGCTCGGCATAACATTCTCCGAGCTCATCTGCGGCGACAACTCAAGAACCTACAAACAACAATTCATCAATTACTTAAAATCACCTAAAAACTCAAAAATAAACAATAAACTAACAAAAACAAAATTCACCCAAACCAACCCCCAATTAGCCCAAAAGTTCGACCTCCTAATCCAACACCTCTCACAACTAGAACATACAATCAACAACTTCGACTCGCTCTTCATTTTATACTGCCATAGCGACGAACTCACCACCTCATCAAAAAAAGCTCAAATCTTACTTTACTGGATCCTAGAACAATTCATCACCTGGAAACAAAAACCCAAATTCTACAACGTCGAAGAAGTCAAACTCTCTTTAATCTACTTCATCAACCGAGTCAAACCAGAAACAAACAGTTACATCCGCCACACGCTCCTTCATGCCTGCTCGCCAAAGCGCTTCACAAACATCAAGGACATCCATCAATTCCAAGCCGAATCCAGCCGAACATTCGCACTCGCATAGCGAGTTTTTTACACTCGCCATCCTCGACTAAGTCGAGGATTAATAATTTTGAACGTTCCTTATCCCAAAAATGTCTAAAAACTGATCAGCGCACTTTCCTACGTCATAGCAATCAGACAGCTCATTGCTTATAGCCTGTAATTCTTCCGCAGAATCAGGATTGTTCAGCACATCCATTATTATTTCAGCAAGCACTCGTTCATCGTTGGGATCTTCATAATAATGCACTAATCCTTGCGTTGCCTCAAACAAGGAATCTGATTTCGACGAAATTACAGGAATGCCACAAATTGCAGCTTCAACAGGACCGCGTCCGAAGCCCTCTTTTAAGGATGTCGTAACGAATAAGTGAGCATGACAAAGGAAGTAATTTTTTTCCTCATTCGGGATCCCCTTTAAAAACAAAACTCTTTTTTCAATTTCTTTTTCTTTACAATAATCCTGAAGCATTCTAAAATAATCAGCCTCCGCCCACGCCCCAATACAAACAAGACTCAAATCAATTTTATCGCTGACGCTCCTAAAGGCTTTCAACAAGGTAATTGTATTTTTATGGCAACCAAATCCATTAACACTCAAAATAAATCCCTTATCAATAGCACGCCTTATTTCATCATTCAGTGCAGGCATCCGCATCGTTCCGACACTTACCGGCTCTGGAATCGTAACAACTTTTTCAGCAGAAATATGAAATTCCTCTAAAACTTTATTCGCAGTAAATGAAGAAACAGCAACAATCTTTTTCCCTTCGAGAATTCCCTTTTTAAAGTGTTTCAATGACGACAAATTATCAGCATTTTCTCGATTATTCATCCAAATCATCAAATCATGCACTGTAAGAACAGCCTCATAGTCATCAATACAGCGATGTTCCGGAGTAAACACAGGCATCCATACAAAAGCAATTTGACTACGTGTCGTCACGGTATTCCACTTAAGAATGCACTTCATACAAAATCTTTCAATCGTACAAATAAAAGGCAAACTTTTCAGACCTAATTTTTTGAGTATCCGCTTTACCACAACCGTAAAAGCACATTCAACACAAATATTACGAAATCCTGAAAATCGTTTTTGAGCTAGCTTTTTTGCATGCCGTGGAACCAAGAGGACAAAATTGTCGGTCAATTTTCTTCTCTTAAACTCATCCAAAAGCTCCGCCGTGTATATGGAAAAAGAAGACAAACATTCTTCCTTTTTTCCTTCCATCTCACTCAAAAATCTCAAATCCACAGCAACCATATTCACAGAATTTACCTAGCCATTTTTACATTTCAATAAATTACAGTATTCTTCTGCAATGTACCGATAATCATATTTTTCACGAATCTTACACGCAATTTTCCGCAAATCTACAGCCGATTTTTGACAATTCAAAGAATCGAGCAAAGCTTCAGCAAGTTTAGTCACATCATTAGACGGCTTATAGTAATTGCATAAAGACAGCGTCACCTCTTTCTGCGCAGTATTGTCGGCAACAAGAACTGGAATACCATACCCCATCATCTCCACAGCCGTCAACCCAAAACCTTCAAAATAAGACGGATTCACATAAAGAATTGTTTCATTTACAATTTGTTCCAAATTCTCTTGCGAAATAAATCCAGCCACATGAATTCTTTCACGATAAGGAGAACGGTCAATGGCTTCATCAATTATTTCAGCGCTCTCTCCTTTTTTTCCGACCAACATCAAATCATAGGAAATTTGATTTGCCACCTGAGAAAATGCCTGAATAAGAGTGACAACATTTTTATGAATCCACTGAATGTTTATTGCCGTAATATACTTTTTCCTTTGACCAGATCCTACAGAAAACGATAAAAACCGCACAGGATCGTAAATTCGGCACAACTTTGTTTTATATCCGCTAAAATATCGTTCCATGGAGTTCTTATCAAACTCGGAAATGGCAACAACAATATCCCTAAAACGAAAATCATCTAAAATCATCTTTCTAAGACGACCAGCCAATACATCCGAATAAGTAATTCCAATAATTCGACCCATTTCGAAAACTTGAATATCATGTGGAATCACAATAGTCCGAACCGGCAGCTTGACACCAGGCGAACCTTTATCCGTAAAAAGAATACTCGAAAAAGAATATCGGCAACACAGATATTTAAAAAAAAGTATTCGCAGCACATCTCTTCGTATAAAATAATTCAATCCCTTTATTTGAGGATAGTTAACAATCTTAATCTCCTCGTGAAGATTCTTTATCTTTTCGTTTAAATCACGCGTACAAAAAACCATGAGCTCCGAAGCAAGGCCCTTTTCCGCCAAGCCTCTTATTATATTGTACGCAACTTCATCCTTCCCTCCAGAATGAACGGAAGTAAAAGTTCCAAGATCAATTCCAATATATCTTTTCTTTTTCACCTAGTCTTCCCGAGAACTCGATTTACAATATCAGCAAGTTTACTTTGATAGATACGGCTGTCATAATTTTGTTCCCAAATTTGCCGATTGCGATAAGAAAACACTTTCTTGTCACAAATAAATTCCCTAATCGCCAATAAAAAAGATTCCTTAGAATCACATCGGTATATATCATCAGACGACTCATTATACCCCTCAAGTGCTTCGGAGGTAGCAAATATGATTTTTCCATACATCATGGCCTCTGCAGTTTTCACTTTCATGCCACTACCATAAAATATAGGTTCGACTACAGCATCAGCCCGTTCGTAATATTCCGTCAAACTTTCGACCCTGCCAAGCACCTTTACTTTCGGGGATTCGAATTCATCTTTATATAGATCCAAATCGTTGCCGACAACAGTCAGACTTATATCCAGTTCTGGCAAAACTTCTTTAATAAACCATCTAATTCCATCTACATTGGGCGGAAAATTAGATCCGACAAAAAGTAACGAGCAACACCCCTTTAAAAAATTAGAGTTAGCAAAAACATCACCACGAAATAAATCATCCATGGAAACCGGAAGAACATAGTCAGGTTTTCTTCCATAAAATTGTTCGGTATCCAAAGCATCACGTTCATTAATGGCGAGCAGCACATCCGCACACTTCACGGAAAGCGATTCATTACACATCCCCGCTCTTTTAAAAAACAAATCCTTTACATTACGCACTTTCTTTATTTTTTTTAGATATTTCCGTTCTACATTGTGCATAAAACAAATTGTCTTGACTTTGCAAACTTCTTTTATTCGTCGTAAAGTTATACCAAAATAAGTCGAATCAAAAAAAACAACGTCGATCTCATGATCTTTTATAAATTCGACAAGTTCGTTCTCCAGCGGTCTAATCATGTAGTAACGTCCCACAAACAAACCAAGAACCCTTTGCAATCGATTTACTTTTACAGATAAAGCAATCTCTGTTTTTTCTAAGGGAATATTATTCTTATTGCCACAAGTAAAAATAGTATAGCATTCTCCGTTTGTTATCTTCCGCAGTAAATCGCGATTACGTCTGCTAATCAGAAAACCCCCAGATTTTCCTTCCAGAAAAAAAGCATTCGATGTTATAAAAAGTGAATTCATATCTGTTCTCTCATACTTTTTCTATCAAGCTGCATCTTTATCATTTTAAAATATTGTCTAAAATAATCATTCCGCATATACACCAAAATATGCAATCCTTCAAAAAGAACAATCGTAATCAAAGCACTAATAAGCCATGAAAAAATAGATACCGAATTTCCAAACAATGAATACTTCACGTGAATGGCCAAAAAAGCAGCACTCCCCGTAATCGCAACATACTTTGCATATTCAATCCAATACTTAATCATACTTTTTTCAAACACATAACGATATAGCAAATACGGCTCTCGCCAAAAAACAGTCAACAACGTACTAGCTATTGTTCCAAGAAAGACTCCGGCAATTCCAATCCATTTTAAACCAACAATCGAAATCAGCAAGTTCAAAGAAGCTTCAATCACCGGCCTTGGTTTATCCCGAACAAACAAACCACTCACATTTGTATACGATGTCGAAACATGGCGAACACCTTCGATAAAAAACATAACACATAAAAGACAGACAGTCAACGAATCCATTTTGAATTGCGAGCCCAGCCATAACGTGATAAAATCGTCTGCCAACACAAAAAGGCAAGCCGTGATTAAGCCAACAATCCAAAAATTCAAAAAAAGGGACTTACGAAATACATCAAATCGCTTTTTTGAATCTAAAGAGACATGCGCATTCCCAAGCGAAGCATTAAAGCTTCCCAAAAAAATATTGACTAAGTTGTTTACACTAGACAAAACAGCAGCATAATTCATATACAATCCCGTTGCAGCCAATCCAACGAATTTTGTTATCAGAATACTATCCGTAGAATTGATTACAACTCCGCCGACTCTATGAAGCAGCGCCGCTGCAGTATCATGATAGATAGCCTTTTCTTCTTCTTTAGATATGTTGGATTTTACAGAGAAAACCTTAGGATATTTCCTCGTAACCCAGAAGCTAGCAAGCATGTTAAAAAGCAGATGAAAAAGAATTCCCACAACCAATGTGAAGATATATTTTTTCCATAATACAAGGACGACTATCTGCATCGACACACAAACAATCGAAGATATCATGCGAACAAAGGACAACTGGTATTGCCTTTGATCCGCAACCAATAATGCAAACTTGAAAGAAAAAAGGTACGATGTGGAAGATTGCAAAACAAACAAAATGAATATAAAATAAACATTGATATCTTCAGGTATTTCTCCTGAATCCTTAATAAAAAATGTCAAAAACGGAATCAGCAATAGTCCAAGCAATACGATGGAAAAAGCGACCCCACTATACACCTTTCGGTAAAAGTGCATTAACCGTCCAACCCGCACACAATCCTCCATGCGGATCGGTTTATACAGTCTATAGTTAATCGCACTAGAAAAACCAAGTTCAGCAAGAGCCAGCACGCCTAGAATATTGGAAAACAGCCCATTTATTCCGAGATACTCCACAGAGAGGTATCGAAGAAACACCATGCGATAAGCCATTCCTAACAAGATATTTGACACTCTGCAAATACCTGCGGTAAATGACGTTTTTAGGATATTCCTCGTCCTGGACTGATGATTAAACTCCATTCTTTACTCTAAAATAAGTTTCATCAAGTGCCCTTATAAGATAAGCGCCACAATTTTTCCACCAAATAAAAGGGCAAAAAAGAATTTGTATAAATACAAAAAATTGAAATAAAAGTCAATTTCGACTTAAACCAAGGTATTTTCATGCAGCCTTGCTTGCTCACATGACATTTCTTTGCCAATTCCCTGAATTTCGCTCTCTTTTCCGAAAATTTATTCGTCATTCTACACATGCAAATTCCTAGCCAGCCCAAAAGAACAATTTCCTTAGACAGCAGGAATGTTTTGACTTCCTTTTCCACAAAAACATCATACAATTCAAGAATTTTGTTATAATATAATTCCCTTGCCTCAATATTTATTCCATAAATGCATGATTCGGAATTCAAATCGTGATGCCGATAGATATAAGACATATCCTCAATCATGGACAACTTTTTTACAAAACGCAGCATTTGATTAAAAAAAAAGAAATCTTCTCCATAGCGCAAATCTTCTGGAAAACGGCAACCATTTTTGCAAACAAGCTCAGTCCGATACAACTTCCATCCTACCCCACTCACCAAATGAGAATACTTCAAATAATTTCGCAAAAAATCATCTTTTAAGTACTCCATCGATGTGCTGCGATACAATTTCCATAAATCTTTTTTTTGATACCAAACCTTAAATCCCGCCACACATACATCTGCATCATCAATCGCAGAAACCATACGCTGAATATATGTAGGCTTTATAAAATCATCTGCATCAACGAATGTTATAAACTCGCCAGAGGCATGTTCAATACCGACATTTCTAGCTTTAGCCGGACCGGAATGCTTTATAGAATACATTTGAATCCTAGGATCGTCGCTGACTTCCATAACAATTTTTTCGCTGCTATCGGTTGAACCATCATTTACAACAATTATCTCTAACTTATTCCAAGTCTGTTTTTGAATACTTTCAATACATTCTAAAATATACTCTTTCTTATTATATAGAGGAACAACAACAGAGACTGTCTGCAATTTATATTGTCTAATGGAATCTTTTACATCAGGGATTTCACAAACAGTCATACACATTCCTTTCTTATAGCAGATACAAAAAAAATATAACACATTCTCTGATGAACTAAAAATTGAAAACAAACACCACATCCATAAAACCACAAAAAAAACGCCCAATCACCCATAAATGAGCTTGAGCGTTCCTTTCAAAAAGTTTCCCGACACAGTCAGGGATGACAATCACTTTTTGGAATTTTTGCCGCGGCGTTTATAGTCCGCATCGACTTTCGCTTTCCATGCACGTCCACAGTCGCGATTTTTGCGGATATCGCTCATCAGGCAGCACTGCGCGCTGTACATAACCTCGATACCGTCCCCATCGTTGACAAAGTTCGCAGCACGATCTTCGCTGATGCCAAAACTTTTCGCCGTTTCAATCGCATCAATATTTGCACCAAGGAAAATAAATTCCCAGCCGTACTTTTCTTTTTGACGTTCAATCATCTGCTTCACGCGATCAGAAGTGTATTTGCGGCTTGCATTTTCGTAGCCGTCGGTCGTGATGACGAAAATCGTCTTTTCAGGGCGGTCTTCATCGCGGGCGTACTTGTGCACGTTACCGATATGGTGAATGGCTCCGCCAATAGCGTCGAGAAGCGCGGTGCAGCCGCGGGCGTAATATTCTTTTTCGGTCAGCGGCACGATACTCGCCAGCGGAACACGATCGTGGAGCACTTCCATTTCAGAGTCAAACAGAACCGTCGAGACAAAAGCCTCGCCTTCTTCTTTCTTTTGCTTTTCGATGGTGCTGTTGAAGCCACCGATGGTGTCTTTTTCAAGCCCGCTCATGGAACCGCTGCGGTCGAGAATGAATACGATTTCTGTGAGTCCTTTTTTCATGATTGCCTCCGTGCCGCTATCAGTGCGGCTTTTAATGATGACCGCGGGCTTTATTGCCTTGGCGGTTGTTACGGAAACAATAATAGCTGACGCCAAAACAAAAATGGTCGCCCGGCAGGCGACATTTTAAAAGGCGATTTGCAGCAAACTACGCTCGTAAATCACGCGCCGAGTGTCGGCTGCCCGAATTTAAACAGCATGCTGTTAATTTCCCAGATGTCAAATTTATGATGCGAAATAAAATAAGAGACAATCAAGTCGCCCTTGTTAGATGGCGAAAGCGCAATTTCGGCACGAGCAAGCAAATCCTTTGTTTGATCAAGATTCAACTGCAAAGCGATTGCAAGTGCCAAGGCAGTCTTTTTGGTCGGCCTGTAATTTACATTGCTGCGGATTTTCGAAAAATGCTTGCGGTCAAGATTCGCCTTCTTGTAAACATCAACATCGTCCAAATTCTTTTCACGGATAATGCTGAAAAGCGTATCGCAAAAAGTCGCTCCCACAGTCGCAAGAATTTTTTCAAGAACCTTCTCCTTTTCTATTTCATCTTCACTTTTACGCCTTGCACAAGCACATGCAAACAGTTTTTGCGGTCGTTTTGTTTTTTCCGCAATACGAGAATAGTTTAGGCTCTCTGACTCGTCCTCGCCCTCAGAAACGCTCTCCGCTTCTGAAACGCATAAAACATCAAAGTCGGCATTTTCAAAGCCGGCATCTTCTTGCGAATTTAAATTCCAACGCCTTGCGGCAAATTTCCGAGCTCCGCCATCAAATTTATCTTGTACATAGTTGTCATCAATGTAGGCCAAAACGTCGTCGCACAATCTTTCAGAAACTTCAAACGACTTGCGATCATAAACGACCAACTGCACATCCATTTCGTGAGCCTGCAAAAAATCGCCAATGGCATGCATCGCTAACCGCAATGCAAAGCCCTTAGGGAAATGATACACACCACTAGCAATAAGCGGGAACGCAATAGACTCGCAGCCCAGTTCAAGAGCCTTTTCAAGCGCCCCACGGTAGCAGTTTTCAAGAGCCACAATTTCGCCCGAATCGCCCTCGTTCCACTTGGGTCCCACAACGTGAATGATGTACTTGGCATTCAAAGCAAAAGCAGGCGTTACCGCCACCTCAGCCACATTGAGTACGCCAATCTTTTCGCGAGCCGCCAAAAGCACATCACGCCCCGCCGCCTCGTAAATATGAAATTCGGCGCCACCCCCGCAAACAGGATTCTTGTTAGCGGAATTGACAATGGCATCGGCCTTGACTTTAGCAATATCGTTTCGAACTATCTTTAACGTCATATTGAAAAAGTAATAACATTCTTATTCGATGTTCAACGGCTTGAATAAAAATTAGATTGTTTTGAAAGCAATTCAGCGGCTCCTATTTTTTTGATGTCATTTTTTGACCTTGACAAAATGTCAAAAAATTACTATATTGCATCCGCTTTTTTATGAGTATTAAGGAATAAAAATTAATTTAATTGAAATTGTTGTTTAGTTATAAAAAAATTTTTTAATAAAAAATTTTGTTTTTCCCTATTGTTTTGCGCTCTATCATTTACCGCCATTTTTGTCGCAACCATTTTTTAAAAGTCAACTACCACATTCCATTAACTATTAACCAATAACTAAAAATATGAACACAACTACTGTAATATTTTCTAACATGGGCGATACCGACACGCTCGTCCTCAAGAACATCTGGGAAGGCATCCCGAACGTGAACGTCGTCGAAATCAACGACCACAACGGTTCATTCAAACGCAAAGTCGATACGGCAATGCTCGCCGAAAAGGACACGCTGATTCTTTGCGGTCACGGATTCCCAAGCGGCCTCATGTCGCCCCAATTCTACGGAGACCGGCTAGTCGTTTCCGAACGGAATTCTCGATTCATCAAGGCAAAACGGGTCATCGGCATTTGGTGCCACGCCTCCGCATTCGCCAGAAGCGAAGGACTCCACGGATTCTTTTCGTCCATGTTCATCAGCAACAAAAACGAAGCCCTGATGCACAACTGCACAAAATCCGACGGCACCATCATCACACGCGAAGAAGTCCTTTTCGCCAAACGCTTGAACGAACTTATAAAAAGCGACATTCCCATGAGCGAATGGAAATGCCGCCTTATAGAACAAGCTAACATGAATATCGATGTGACTAGATTCAACTACAACGGGCTAACATATTTACCGTAAAAAAGTAAAAAGTGCGGACAAGCCGCACTGTCATTACTTCTTGTACCACTTGGGGATTTTCTTGAATTTTTCAAGTACGGATTTTTCGAACATATCATCCATTCTCGTATCGCTAGATACCTTCCACTGGCTGATGTCTCCGTTGAATTTAGACCCCTCGAACACTCCCGACATATCTTTCATATTGGACACATCAATAAAATTCAGGTCACATTCATTGCCATACTTTTTTATAGCTCCTTGATTTTCCATGGGGATTTTCTCCTGTCTATAAATCTGTGGCGAGAAATTACACTACTAAAAACAACCAAAACCACCGAAATTTATATAGTCTCGGAGGCAAAAATATTTACAACCGGTACTAGATAAAACAATCTGTTTAACATTTCTGAGGCATAACCTCTAGCCAAACAAAGAATTCGTTCAAACACATCATCGGGTATATCCAGTTTTTTCAATTCCGACTGCAAAACACCGTGCATCGCGAGGAAAACGCAGGCAAGCGTAAATCTATGAGTGCAGTCTTTGCGCATCGACTTCATCAAGCCATAACGGTCAATAACTTCATGCACTCCATCGGGAACTAAACCGCACAGAGGATACGCCATGGAATATTCTTTATGGATATCCAAGCCGAAATCCGGCCAGCCCGATTTTTCCAAGAAAGCTATCAAATCATCGTATCTAAAAGAATTCTCATAAGGCTTTTCATTAGTACGTTTACATTTTTCATTGTGGAGCACGTCATCCCACAAAATAATATAGACCAGCAACTGGAACAGAAAAACACCCGAAAAAACAAAATTACGAATCGGATCCTCGGCAGCGCAAGCCTGATTCCTCGCCTTGACGCGTTCCAAGTCTATCCCTCTAAGCAGCCACTTTTCCGCCGTTTCATTTTTTTCAAATATGAACTGGAGATCTTTTTTGTAATCGTTGGACAAATAGCTCTGAACAAACTCGAGCACAAAATTATCATTTATAACTTCTCCTTCTTTTTTATAATAGGCGGGAGGTTCGCCCACATCTTCCAAAGCGGAACTTCCGAACATGCTTTCCAAATTCGTCACGTTTGACATGTTCCAGCGGCTGATATCACCTGTAAACCGGGACTTGTCAAACATTCCCGCCATATTCCGGACTTTGGACACATCCCAGTTGCTGATATCCCCGTCAAATAGGGATTCTCTAAACATGCCCGCCATTGTTTCCACATTCGAAACATCCCAACGGCTAATGTCGCCATTAAAATTCGAGCCGTTAAACATGTGACTCATATCCGTCACATTCGAGACATCCCAATTGCCGATACCAAGATCGAACGGAATCCGTTTTTCCTCTTCACCGATGTCGAGATTAAGAATCGGGCCGTCCCCAGAAAACATGCAACTCATGTTCGTCACATTGGAAACATCCCATTCGCTGATGTTTCCCCTAAAGCCTCGGTCGGCAAACAAATCATGCATGTCAGTCACTTGCGACACGTCGATAAAGTTCAAGTCGCAATTAGGACCGTTTTTCTTAATCTCTGCTGTAATAAGCCTCTTGAGGTGACTGAGGTCCTTGGCAACGACTTTTTTAGCAGGGGCTTTTTCAACACCTGCTTTTGCAGCGGTAGTCTTGACAGCCTTCTTGGCGGCAGGCTTTTTTGCGGTTGCAGCCTTAACAGACTTTTTAGCCACAGTTTTTTTAGCTGCAACTTTCTTTTCCATGGAAATTTTCTCCTGGTATAAATTTGTGGCGAAAAATTACACCACTAAAAATAACCAATTTTTTCCCAATTTCACCAATCCGCCATGACTTAAAGCAGTTCACTGCAAAAGAGCGTCCGAAATTTCCTTGAACACTCTTTCTTTGCGTTCCGCCAATTTGCGTTTGAACTTGTCGCGAGCATGCCCCAAGATATTATTCTTGTTCACGATTTCGCGGCAACGAGAGTCCATCACGTAGAATACGCTTCCAAGAATCGTGAGGAACTGCTCTGCTTCAAATTTGGTCGGCATGAGTCCGGCCAATTCAAGATTTTTCACCGGCAAATCAGGAAGTCCGCAATTTGCGCTCCAAGACATCCACGGCCAACCGGAGAGGCGGTAGAATTCCGTCGCGCTATCGACATCCAGAACCTCTTCGACCGTGACGGCCGCGACCAGCAAGTACGCGAACATCCCTGTAAACATGAAATTGCGAATCGGGTTATCTCCAGCAGGGAGCTTCTTGTTCATGAACCTGTCATGGAATCGGTACTCCAAATTGATAATGGCATAGATGTCATCCACATTATCATTTTCACCAAAATAACGATGCAAGTCGCGTTCAAATTCCCCACTGCGAAGATACAGCAACGGATAGTTTATGGGACAACTTAAATTTTCCCAATCATAAGTTTTCCACATAGATTCCCGCCTGTACCGCATATTCCAAATCTCGCCTTCAAAACGGATACGGACCCTAGTAAACACCGGTTCACTTAAATGGTCGCCGCAGTAGATAGCCGGTATCGCGGAGTTCCTCAACCTGTCGTAGATTTTGGCAAACTTTTGACTGAAAAATTGGTGAATTTTGCTAAAGCCTACAAAATTGCTCGTGTAGATGATATCGAGTTCCGTCGCCTTGACAAACGCCGCCGTATCCATGCGCAAAAGTGATGGAGCGAACATAGGGTAATTGCATACAACGTGCCATTTCGCAAGCAGTTCCTCGCCCTCATCGAACAGCGATTTCTGCTCATAAATCATGAAGGTCGCCATCGAAGCAAACAACAGACGTTGTTCCTCATCCCATTCGTCCCACACAGTAGGGTTCCACCCGACAATCACGCCCTTGGGGGTGTCGTATTCAATCCCCAGCGAGAACCCGGCACAAACCGTAAAGAAACGGTTCAAGTCTATTTCGAAATTATTGTCGGCGTATTCGCCAAGCTTTTGCTCGGTAATTTGGACCATAAAAAAAACTCCTTATCTCAACCTCCATATTATCGGAGCGAGATAAGGAAATGTAAACCCACTGCGGATTATTAAGAATTTATATAGAATTCTTTTCCTGGACCAACCGGTCGCGAACCTCGGTGATGACCTTCCCAAGGAGATTGCGTCCTCGCCAGTTTGCAGGGTCATCGATATTCGGATTGGTCACGGACAACCCGATACCCCAAATTCTATCACGGGGCGAAGCCTCGACAAACGCGTGTCCGTCGAACTCAGGATCTAGAAGGCGGTTCTTGCAATCTTCCACCTGGCTGTACTTGGCGTAGTTGATATCAAGCATCACCTGATAACGGACGGAATCCCACTTCTCCTTGTCGAACGGGGTCACCTTGCGGCCCAACTTCTTGGCTTCTACCGGCGTTTTAGCAACCAAGATCTTTTCTTCCATCACCTTGTCGCCGAACAGCACCGCCTTTTCCCACATGAACGCCTGTTCATTGCAAAAGAAGGTGTGTCCCTTGTATTCAAACGGAGCATTCCAGAAGTTAGAAAGCCATTCATGGTAAAAGAATACGTGTTTGTCTGTAACTTTAATTGGCATATTTTTCCTTTTGTTGAACTCCTATATTATCGGAGCAAGGCAAGGAAATGTAAAACAGAGCCCTCTCCAGTTTGCAGGGGCATCAACATCCCCCCCTGTTGTTTTACCCTTTATACCACTCTGGCGGATTTTCGTAAAGCGGACAACCCTCGAACATATCTTCCATATACGTATCGCTCGACACATTCCAATTACTGATGTCACCGTTGAACTTGCTTGCGATGAACATTCCCGCCATACCATTCACGTTGGATACATCCCACTGGCTGATATCGCCGTTGAAAACGGACTGTTGAAACATTCCCATCATGCGAATCACCTTGGAAACATTCCATTGGCTAACGTCGCCATCGAACTGGGACATCGAAAACATCATCGTCATGTCCGTCACATTGGAGACATTCCACTTGCTAATATCGCCGTTGAACAAGGAGCACGAAAACATGCACATCATATTCGTCACGTTGGACACATTCCATTTGCTGATATCGCCATTGAAAGAGGTAACATCGAACATATAGCTCATATCCGTCACGTTAAACACATCCCACTGGCTAATGTCGCCATTGAAATCCGTTCCACGGAACAAGTTCGACATATCTTTCACCTGAGAAACGTCAATAAAATTCAGGTCGCAATTCGGCCCCTCTTTTTCGATAGTTTGTTTAATGAGCTGTTTCAGGTGTTCGCGGTCGCGGGCAATAACTTTTTCTGACATATTTTTTCCTTTTGCGTATGAACAACGCAAAATCTTCATTATCTTCTTTATATATACATTATTGGGGTAAAAAATGAATCCCTCAAAAATCCATCCATAAAAGGGGCTGTAGATACAATAAACCCACCCCTATATATCGGAAAAAGGAGTGGGACGTGTAAAGGGAGGAGGGAAATATCAATCCAATTATTTTATTGAATCATCTCCATTAGCTTTTTTGGTGTATTTTTTCAAGCATCTTTTTTATTTTCTTCTGCCGATCTGTAAGGAATGCTTCCAGATTTTCCAAAGTCCCGACAGGTTCAGCCCATTCAAATTCATCCAAATCCCATCGAGGGTCTTCATTTTTTTTGACTTTAGCATAAGGTGGAACAATGTTGCAAACATCTTTGTATAAAGATTCTGCCTTACGGAACAACATATTTCTAATAGCACCATTAAAATCAGTCAGTCTGATCAAATTTGTCGGCGTATAAACGGTATTGGACGGACAAGAATATAAACCATAAAATGGCTTTTGAAATTCATGACCGCGACTAAAAACAAACTCATCAGCCATTCTATTTTTGTCTTTTTTGTGGTCTACCAAGTGGGCTAAGCTATATCCACTTGGACCAAATTTGCCAAACTGTTGGCCCCTAAAAATAAAGGACCACAAGTGCTTCGGGTAATCATTATCATCAATTCCAATAGCATCTTCAATAGCCGCAATCCTAACATGACCTCGTAACGCAGAAACTTCCTCACTGCCAGCGGTTCTACGAATGCCAGGGAAACAGCAAGAAGATTTATCCCATAAATAAAGTTCTGGATCAATTCCCGCTTCATTAAGATAGTCGCAGAACATATTTCGATTTTCTTCATTGTTCTGAACAACAGCTTCAATTATTTTGGGAGACAAGAATCTTAAATATTTAGTTGTCGCCTTTGCGAATTGATAACATTCATCATCGGCAGGCATATCCCAATCGGGCCATGGACGAGCACGTCTGGCTGCAGCTTGCACCACAGCTCGCACTTCACGATCCCCACCATTGCGAAATTCAATATACCGATTTAATGCAGCTCTAAAGCTTGCAGTACCATTGTATATATCTCCATTGATCGGAATACTATGTCTAGCCGGGTGCCCTGCACGTTCATCAGCTCTTGAATATGTAAGTCGCCTTAACAATTCGACACATTCATCTTCGTCATAATGTTCATCTATATCGCCCTCGCAACGACAAATTGTCGAGCAATTCGCAATGAGCGAATTAATCGGCCCAACTCTATATCCTGCATTTACCAACCATGCTCTAAATTCTTCTTTTTTCATATTTCTTCTATCAAAGAATTGTTTCCTTTTAAAACAATTTAACAAAATCAATTACAAGTTTTCAACCCATTTTGAAAGGGTTAATCTTTTATATACCAAATCGGAAGTTTACCAGCCTTTCCCAAAGCAGAGTTTTTGAACATGTCTTGCATTTCCGTCACATTGGACACATATTACGAATAGCATTCGCTCGAATACGATTTTTGAATACAATTCCGTGCCTCATCCTGAGCGGAGAGGAAATCCGCAAATTCTTTTTCCAAGCCATTTTCTTCGGCGATAACGCGAATCTTCTTGAAATTTGTATTAATCATCTGACGTGAAATTCCCATAACCTTC
>CAMZGI010000001.1 GCA_947306305.1 uncultured Fibrobacter sp. | reverse complement strand
TCACGCGCCGCCAGCCTCGCCCTCAATCTCCGCCCCCCGCCGACATCGCCGCGCCACCCACCCACCCTCGCCGTATTCTCCACCCACGACGCCCCGCCGATCCGCCCGCCAGCGCACCCCCCCCTCTCCCGCACCCGCACGCCGATCCGCCCCGCACCCCCACCAAAAGCCCGCGCAAAACTTCCCCGCGCCGCATGTCTTTCCTACACCGCCAAACCTTCCCAAACTCCCGCCGCGCCGGGGAATCTGCTCCGAAAACAGATCAGAAAACAGCCCAAAGGTGGTTTATTGCTTTATTGCTTTATTGCTACAGCCCCTTAAGGTAAATATTGCAAAATACACCCATATAGAGAGAGATTTTAAAAAAATTATATCTATAGTGATGCAATAACAATAAAGCAATAAACTCTCAAACCCCTTATTTTAAAGACTCAAACCCCCGTTTTTATTGCTACAGACAGAGTTTATTGCCCTGTAGCAATAAACTTTTGCCCTCTCAAAAAAGGCTTTATTGCCTCATATTGCATCATTATTGCCTCACATTACCCTGTAGCAATAAACTTTCGCAGGTCAGAACCGTCTTTTGCGCCTAAAAATATTTCCCCAATTCCACTACGTTACCTAACTTCACGCGATAATGCCCCGATAATGCCTCAATAATGCCTCACGCCGGTCTGCAGCAATAAACTTCTGCCCTCCCGAAAGCGAATATTGCATCACCGCCTCTGAAGCATTATGCAGCAATAAAGCAATAACCCGGAACGCGCCCTCACCACCACGATCTCCATTACCGAACCGCCGTAAACTACCCATATTCACGCCCCACGTTTTTACTCCGTTTTTCGCCATATATATAAAGGAATACCTCGAAAATATCCGATAATGCCCCTGATTGCCCCGGAAATTCCCAGGTTTCAGAGGGGTAAAAACGGCCCATCCCGGCGCGTTCCGGCACCGTTTTCCGTCGTCACGACCGCCCCAGGAGGCCCGAAAACCCCGCCCGATCCTAGCAAACAAAAATTTTTCGCCCTTTGTGACCTTTTCGCCCGCCCCCCGCCGAATTTTTGCACGCGGAGAACCTAAAATGTTTAGGAAAGCCTAAACATCGCGCAAGTGCCTTGTTTTCAAGGCTCTGACCGCTTTTCGACCGCCGTTTCGACCGTTCCTTGCAACACGGAAAGCGCAAAAAAGCGACCCGCCCTAGACTCTGGGTAGTTTTGCCCCGCCTAAACTTTTTTACCCTACGCGCCGATAGGTTTCTCAGACTGCTGAAAACAAGGCGTTTCCGCGCTTGGTGTATATCATAAGACCCTCGAAACCCCTTGTTTTAAAGGCTCAAACGCTTGCGGAAAATAGGTAAAATAGCCCAGGGGCAAGCCGATTTCGCGTTTTTACTCATTATATAGTACGCGCACGCGTACGCGAGGCTGCGGAAACAGGAGACCCTAATATATTATTTTTAATATATAGCTTAAGTACTATTTCAGCTTAAGCGTACGGGATGGGCTGTTTTTAGCCTGTTTTTCGCTCTTGCCACTATTGCCCCCGATATTCTCTCCTGTTCTCCTTCCCGATACCGATGACCGATGACCGATGACCGAAACAGGGGGAAGGAACAGAGGCAAGGAACAGAGGCAAGGGGGTACTCCCCTCTTGCCCCCTCTCCGATCCGATCCCTGTTCTCTGTTCTCCTTCCCGAGACTGGACTAGGAACAGGGGGAGAGGGTAGAGAGAGGCAAGGGGGCAATATACCCCCCTAAAAAGTTTTTTAACATTTTTTAGATTTTATTAAGAAAACCTCTTTACAATACCGAAAGAATAGTATATACTCTAGGTACGCGCATAGGGGAGAGGGGGATTAAATTCTAACCATAGGAGTTTTAAAAATGATGTTTGATGTTTATGGTTTTGATGTTGCGGAAGTAAAGGGTACGATTTATCTGGAATGGTTTGACTCCGAAACGCGCTATACGGAAAATTGCCCCCTTGCCACTATTGAACAGCTTAAGCAAGACAAGAAGCTAGGCTTTTTGACTCCCCCCGATATTCAAAACAGGATAGAAGGGGCAGAGGCTCAGCTTGCTTCCCGATTTATCGGAGAGGGTAAAACTTACGATAAAGAAGAGCTTAGAGAAGCTCTAGAGCTTTTCGCTAACAAGTATTGCTAATTAGAAAGAGAGGGTACCGATAATGGAAAGTATGCAATCATTTTTCAAGAAGCTGAGTACGCTAAAATCGGCGGTTAAAAGGGGCGAAAAGGTACACGGGGTGTACCTCTTTATCACCCCTAATTATCAGCTTGTTGCTATATCCGATCCGTATTGCAAACACGGGGAGACAAGAGACAAGGCACGCCTCAGAGGCAAGGTAGAGTACGAGCTTGTCGATCTTGACTGTTCCAAGCTGACCGTACCGATCTGTTTAGGCTCTCTTGATACGGTTTACAAGAGGATTAGAGAGGATTTCCGATTAGGAAGAGAGCGGAAAGAGCGCGCATCAAATCTCTCCTATTGCTTTTCGGAAGAGTATCAAAAAGATATAACCGAGCTTGCCGATAAACTTGAAGAGGGGGCAATTAGTCAAACGGAGTACGAAACGATATACAGGGGGATAGAGGCGCGGTATCAGAGGGAAGCTGAAGAGAAAGCTTCTCTCCTGCCTTACGATCGATCCTGTTTCGACGTTGAGCTTGTTGGTACTGAAATCCAGTATTGCTACAATCTGGAATTATTCGACCAACTAGAACTAACACACAATCCCACTAACCTGTTAGTGGGAGAGAATAGAACATTATCGGCAAGGTTAGTACCTGGACTAACGATCCCTGCTATACCTTCCCCCCTCCGATATAAAGATACCTCTATTCAGTTAGAGAAGCTGAGGGGCAAGTACTCCGACGATTATACACCCCCGTTTTACTGGAATTTTTCGGCGGTTAAAGACTCTGAGCTTGAGACTCTAATCAGAGAGAGGCAAGCGCGGAAAGAGGCACGCGACAAGGCAATAAAAGCCCCTAAAACCGCGCTCCAGAAAGCTATTGATAAAGAGGCAAGAGAGGCAGAAAAGGCGCGGAAACGAAAGACTCCGAAACAGTCTTTTCGGCAAGATACTAGGGGGGCAATAGAACTATATAGCAATAGTGGCAAGGGGGTAAAGGTTTATCACGACATCAGCGATAAAAAATACCTTATATTTGCCGATACCCCCGAAAAATATCACGCCTTTTTGACTTCCCATAACTGGAGCTTCCGCGCTGATTTAGGGGGAGTTTTCCGATATGGAGCTAAAGGGGAGAGGGGAAGGGAAGCCCTTAAAAACGCGATTGCTTACTTTAATCAGCAATAGGGAATAGAACGCCTCTCCCCCTTCCTACTCGTTACTCTTGCCCCCTCTCATAGAGGGGGCTTTTTTTGTGTTCTCCTGTTCTCTGTTCTCCTGTTCTCCTGTTTCGATCCGATACCCTCTAATCTTGCCAATATTGCCCCCTATGCGTTTTAACCGCCGATAGGTGATAATATACCCCCTGTTCTCTGTTCTCATTCTAGGGGGCAATATAGCCCCCTCTCTCCTGTTCTCTGTTCTCTGTTCCTTCCTTCCCTCTCTCCTGTTCTCTGTTCTCTCTTGCCACTAGTGGCAAGTAGGAACAGGGGAAGGAACGGAGAGAGGCAAGAGGCGCGACAAGAGGCGCAACAAGGGGAGAGGGTAGAGGGGGGAAGGAACGCGACAAGCCACCGAAAAAAGAGAGGGTAGAGGGGGAGAGGGGAGACCGAAAAAAGCACCCGAAAAAACCGCCGAAAAAACCAAACACGCGAAGCGCAGCACGCCCGAAAAAACGCCGATCCCACCCTATCGTACGCGCCTGTTAGAACAAAACGAAATTAAAAAAATCACCCCCGCAGCATCATATCACACGCGCCTATTAGAACCGCCGAAAATTAAAAAATCAGCCCCGCCGGAACCACCGCCGGAACATATCGCGCCCGCACGTTAGAACCGCGCCAAACTAAAAAAATAGCCCCGCCGGAACCCACGAAACCACCCAAAAACGACCAGAAAACCACTCCACGCAGAAAAATTTTAAAAAATTTTTTTCACGCGAAACCCCTATAAAACAAGAGCGAAACCGCTTTTTAACTTACTTGTTATAAATAAAATCTTAAAAAATATTAAGGATAGGTATTGACCAAGCCGAAAACATAACTATAATAACAAATATCCCAAGAGGGAAAGAAGAACAGCAACACAAAAAACAGGAGTACCAAACAATGACCGAGAAAACCAGAACCGAGTACGAAATCTATAAAGATGGTTTCGACCCCGCCGAGAATGTTGCCCGGATCAGCATTAAAAGCCGAACCGACAGCTTCAGCTTTGACATTATCGGAATGAATTTCCAGACGGCGGAAGAGGCGTACAGCTGGGCCGTTGAGATCGTTAACAGTTTATCCCGATGGAATGTCAGCTACCATCCGACAATGAAACGCGCCCTCCGCAAAGCTTGTGCCGAGACCGTCACCAAGTAACAACCACCGCCAACAACCACAACCACCGAAGGAGTACCAAACAATGACAACCTACAGACAGTACCGCAAAGCTCTGGAATCAAAGAGCAACAAGACCACGCGCCGAACGCGCAGTACGACCGCCACGACCGCCAAACCGCGCCAGAACTGGAAGCTGAAAACGGCGGAAGAGGCGACCGCCGAACGCGACGAAAAGATCAAAGCAGCGCAGGAGAAGCTGAAGAAAGGACTGGAAGAACTGAAAGGCAAGGAAGGACTGAAGAAGCACCTCCTCTTTCTTTCCAAATTCCACAACTACAGCTTCAAAAATACGATCCTGCTTTACGAACAGGCGAAAGAACGCGCCGAGACGGTCAGCTACTTCAATTCTTTCAAACGATGGACGGACGAATTTCACAGGACTGTTAAAAAAGGCAGCAAAGCTTATTATGTTTACGCGCCCTTATGGATCGGCACCAAATCAACGAAAGTGAAAACCACCGATCCCGCCACCGGAGAAGAAACGGAAGAGACCAAAAAGGAAGTTTACATCCGCCCCGACTGGATCAACCGGTACAAGCTTGTCCCTATCTTCAGCTATGAACAGACCGAAGGCGAACCGCTCCCCCCCGATCCCTGGAGCTTACCGGAGAGCGGAGAGCGGTACCGCAGTCTTGTCACCAAACTGGAAGCTGTCGCGCCTGTTATCGTTGAAGAGCTTACAGTCTGGACGGACGACAGCAAGGGGTACTATTGGCAGACCAACACGGCGAACATCGTAAACCCTGAAGCTTACACCAGACCGATCGAGGGAATCAAGATCAACGCCAACGCCGCAGACCTTGACAAGCTTGCGACGCTTGTTCACGAAATCGCGCACAGCATCGCAGACTGGAAGCAGAACCCGAACCAGGACGAAAGGCAGATAAAAGAAATCCGCGCAGACTCAACAGCTTTCGTCGTTTTAAACGCCTTAGGGATCGACACCAAAGATATGAACTTTATCTATTTAGAAAGCTGGAGCGGCGGTGACTACGATAAAATCTACAAGCTCGGCAACGACGTACAGACTCTTGCACACCTGATTTTATCGGCAATCGAGACCGGTCAGAAAATCAGCCGTGACAGCTGGAAAGCTTACGCAATCAGACGGAAGGGGGAGACGGAAGCCACCGAGACCGCCCCAGAAACCACCGCAGCGAACGCGCTCCCCGTTGATACCCAGGAACCGCAGGAAGCCACCCAGGACGCCCCCAGGACGCGCAGCTTCTTCCCCGACTATGAACCCGAAGCTGAACCCGAAACCGCACAAGAGACCGCAGAAGAGACCGAGACCGCCGAAGATACCCCGCGCCGGTTTAGTCCGTTGATGAAACTGGAAGGGGAAAGCGGCGACTACGAGCTAGCTTCTTTCGACCGTGAAACCGGAGAAAAGGTCAGTATCTTGACCTACCACGAGGAAGAACTGGAGGAAGTACCCTTTTAATCTTCCCACAGACCGCCCACAACGCCCCCCGAAAGGGGGGCAACCTTCCCGAACAACCACCCACCAGGAGAAAAACGACAATGACAGACCAGATTAAACAGTACGGCGATCACCTTTACACCCGCACCGGAGAGAACGGCGACTCCGCTTTTTTGTCGGAGGTACTCTTTTACGATCCGGCGAACGGCGAAAGCAGTACGCCGATCCTTCCCAAACAGGCAATTTATCTGGAGGCAGCTTCCTCTCTCCTTGACAGCCCCACGCCAGACCCAAACTTCTGGACGGCCGCAGCAATCAGGACGGCGAAAGAGACCGCACTTGAGGCGGTTAAAAAAATCCTCTGGACGCCCGGAATTATCGCCGAAAAGAAACGCGCAGACACGCCGAAGGTGTACTACAACGTCCTCCAGAACGTGAAAAAAGTACTGGACGACTGGAAGCCGGAGATAGAAGTTGCGCTCCGTCAGAACTTCCCCGAATACTATGAAACGACCGCCAGCAACTAAAAAGGAGACCCCGAAAAATGACACCCGCAACCGCAACCAGAACCGCAATCGGGAACCCCCGATTTTATAGTACCGTCACCACACTAGGAGACTATACCGCCCACTATCGGACGGGACGACAGGCCGCCAAAAAAATCACCTTGACAAACCTTCCCGCCATCACCGAGTACGCCCGCTCCGTAAGAGAGGACGAGACCCCAGGAGAGGCGAACCGCCAGCTTTGGCAACTCTACAACGACTTAAAAACAGAAGCCACCTATAAGATCACGGAAAGCTTCCGTTCCTTCCCACCGGCGACCGACGCCCCCGATGAACTCCGTACGGCGATCCTTGCGGACTATTCCCGCGCCGTTATTATCGCCATCGGCGACGACGAGGAAGGGGGCAACGAATGACAGCCGCGCAAATCGTACACCTTTACACCGCCCGAACCGGCGACGAATCCCCCGAAATTGACACGGCGGTTAAATGGTACCTAGAGGCTTATATCCCCGCCAGACTTGAAGAGGCAAGCTGGGCGCGTGAATACTGGAAAGCCGTTATAGAGGCCGCGCAGATCGAGGAGAACCCCAAAAAAGAACGCGACGCCGAGAAAAATTTAGACGCCGTAAACAAGGCTGCCGAAGCCCTTGACCGAGAGCGAGACGACTGGAAGCAGAACGGCCAAATCTTTCTTTTATAGACCGCCCACCCCAAGCTGGGCAGTCAAAAACAACCACCAAGCAACCCCCCCCGGAAGGGGGCAAGGAGTCAAAAAAAATGTTTTATCCCGATGGAACCTACACCAATCGCACAAAAGAAGAGCAGCGCAGCCGAGACCGCTATTATAGAACGATCCGCAAAGGATTGACCTACAAGCTCCCCAACGGCGGAAAAGTCACAATCCAGTACGATCCCGAAGCCAGGGGATTTTACGAAACGGGGGCTTTAGTCGTCAGAGAGACCGGAACCCCCGCAGACCGAGACGGAACCGGAACCGAACTCAAGCTCGGTTATATATACGACTATAACACATATATTGAGAAGCGCAGCCGGAATCAATGGGAAAGGCGGAGAGCCGTTGAAGAGGCAGCGCACGCCCTACAGCGCAATCTCAGCTTCTGGACGCATAACCGCCAGGACTTCAGCCGAGAGGCGGAAGCGGTTATTTTCCCCGAACTGAAAAAGTATTATCTTCACTGTTTCGACGTTGAAACCGTTGAAATCGACGACTAGAACACCGTAGAAAGGAACCCGGAAAAATGAGATCGACATTAGAACTGCAGCACAGTCACGAGGCGTACCGCTCCTACCAAGCTCTATTGACTCTGGAAAAAGAGGCGAAAGGCTTTAAGAGAGGCGCAAAGGGTGACAGCGAAGGAGACGCCGACTACAGACCCCTAAGCTGGCCCGTCACCCTGTTAGTACTTGCCAGGGGGCTAATCGAAGAGGCGGAATCCATAATCTATTGGCGAGAAAAAACCCACGCCGAGAACCGCCAGGACGAAACCGACGAACTTGCAGCCGAGATCGAAAAAGCCCGCAGCACATTGACCGAAGAACGCCAGCGGATCGAGGCAGCTTTCACCCACCGCACATTTTAACCACCCCCACCACCGGAAAGGAAGCCGAAAAAATGGATCAATTCATTGAAATCCTCAAGCTGTTGGTTATGTTCCTTGAAATGATAAACCACTAGGAACGGCCGCAGACCGCGCCGGAAAGGGGGCACGAAACGCCCCCGCCGGAACAACCAAACCAACATCGTACGCGCCTGTTAGGGACGCACAATTTTAAAAAATCACTTCAAAAACCCGAAAGGAAACAGAACAATGACGACCGAAAACATCAGCTACACCCTGGACTACACCACCGAAGGAACCAACACAATCAACTATGAGGCCGCCGAGTACCGCGCCCCTGCCGTAATTGTCACGGCGATCCCGACAAAGCTCGCCTCTCTCCATTCCCAAGCGCATCGGCTTATGTCATCACTTGATACATCGGCGGAAAAATGGGAACAATACGCGCAGCGCAACCCCGAAGCGGCCGCACAGGAAGAGGACGCAGCGAACGAGGCGACCGAACCCGAACGGGATAAGCTGGCCGAAATACTGGACGAGATCGATGACCTCGCAGAGCTTCAGAAAAAATGGGAGATCAGTCTTGTCGAAGAAGAGGCAGCTTTGCGTCAGTTTATCGACGGAGATGAAAGCGGATTGACCGCAGAGATCGACGCCGAGACCGCGGCGAACTGGAAGTACGCGCCCGACTGGATAATCGACCAGGACGCCGAAAAAAAGAACTTGCACAGAGAGATCGGCCACGTCCTCCGCTCCGTTTACGAACTTCACCGGATCGAATTTTTTTATTCCTTCCTTCCGAGTAGAGAGGACGGGATCAGCAACGAGGAAGATTATAAGAACGCCTCTCCCGAACTGAAAAAAACGCTCTTCACGGAGTATTGGAACAACGAAGCTTAAACTCTTCCTTCCCCCTGTTTCAATAGGAATTTTAAAAAAATATCTAAAAACCCTATTGACAGGATTGAAAAGAGGCGATAAGCTATTAGAGATCGAGGGGGGCAACGCGCCCCCCGTCAAAAAACTGGAATCAAAAAAACGGAGATCAGAACAATGACAAGAGCCAAAAAAATCAAATGGACGCGCAGCACCAAAAAACGATGCAAGCACCTGAAAAACGGGAATGAAATTTGGTACTTCACCGCTTTTAAGAAGGAAGAGAACAACCACTATTTCATTTTTTCGGAATGGAACCCGAACACCGAAACAGAAGTATTTGGCCACGCCTGCACGCAATCCTTTATCAACGTGAAAAATTATTTTAACCTCACCGATCCTGCAGACTGGATTGACGGAACGCACAGGGGGAATTGCAATTATAACCACTATATGCACCACGCCGGAAAGCTGACCGAAGAGGGGAAAGCTTACGTTTATCCGCAAATTCTCAAGTTTATCAAAAAGCACCTTGAAAAAACCACAGTCTGAAAAGGAGACCAAAAAAATGACGACCGACACCGCAGCAGAACTGGAGCAGTTTTTCTTTTACCTCAAAATCTACGCGAAGGACACACACAATTTGATCCGACGCGCTATGGAAGCCGGAACCGCAGGAGAGATCAGCACCGCAAACCTCTTGCCAGACCTCAAAAAATGGGAAGGGAACTTCAGAGAGGCGATCCGTCAGGCCGAAACAGATTAAAAAACAGCCCACAATGGGCAGTCAAAAAAAAAAAACGCAACCGAAGGAGACCAAAAAATGAACAACACGGGAATCGTAAGAACGGAACGGCTTGAAGGAGACGCCAAGCTGTCAGTATGGTTTGAACATAATTTTAAGGTGACGAACGACGGAATCCCGGCCCTTGTATGGTTTATCGACACAGTATCAGGAACAAAGTTTTTTAATTGTGTCGGGAAAAACTACGCAGCCGCTTGCATTGATAACAGTCAAAGCAAAAAATCGACAATAAAGGGAATCGCGCACGCTTCCGCAAGTCTTGTCAATCAGCTTGACGAAAAGGGGAACCGGATAAGAAAACTGTACGCGCCGAAAGACGCAGTTAAAATTCTTGCCCCGATCATTGAGGCATTTTTGACCGACGAAGCCGAACAGAGAGAAAACAGAAAAGAAACAGAAAAATGTCATATCAAATGAATCTTTACATCAACCGCACCGGCAAAGACTGGACGACAATGGAAGAATTTTCACGCGACTATGATAAATCGACCCCATACCCGGACAGAAAGAACCCGAAAGCTTGGATCAAAGCTTACCGGAAATGGGAAGCAAAAAACGCTGTGTTCATTCTTCACAAAGCTTGGGGTATCTACTACTGGATTACAGAGAACCTTGCCAGTATGAAGGAAGGGCAAGACGACCCCGACATCCGTTTCGGAGAGATCGGCGAAGCGGAATATAACCAGCTTCTGGAAACTTGCAAAACAGCTTTGACAACAAGAACAATCCCGGAAGGGATGGAATATAAAGATATGGACGAATATGAACCCTGTTTTTGGGGGCATATCGAGTACGCCGTAAAGAAGCTGACCTACTGGAAAAGCCGGATCGACTGGACGAAAGAGAAGATTTATTTTTATTCGCACCCTTGAACCAAAAAAACATAAGGAGACCAAACCAATGACAGACCACAAGATCATCAATTTGAAAGACGGAAGCACGCTTGAGTACTGGGAAGGAGACCAGCCCGCACAGCCGCAACGCCGGTTTATTTGGATCATCACGACGCCGGAAGTAGAGTACGACAACTATATCGACGCCGACTATGGAGCAAAATATATTGACGACAGCGAGAGCGACGAAGAAGCCCGCCAGCACATCAAAAACTTGAACTCAAAGCTCTATGGATATGGACGGGACGCGAAGAGCGGACAGACGAACTATAAAATTCACCGCGCCCCCGACGATGCTGCGGAAATCCTGAAAGCGGAAATTGACGGCTTCCTTTTCCGCCAGTATCTTGAACGCAAACAAGCCAGGAACGGTATCAAAAAACTCGGTCAGTACGTCAGAGAGACCGCACTTGCCAATATCACGAAAAAAGGAGAGTAACCAATGAACACTATCACCAGCACCGAATACAAGGCAGTACTTGAAAATACTTTCACACCCGGAAAGCCCGTCACCAAAGCCGGATGGGTCAGAAGCGCAACCGCGCAAACTCTGGAGGCGGTCAGACTTGCCTCTGAAATGTTCCTTAATCAATTTGCACAGGAAACCGCCGAGGGACGGGAACAGCACCCCCAGGACTACGCCGGCGCGCTCCGAAGCATTTACAACCGGATCGGCGACGACATCACGAGAATTGAAACGAACCTGAAAAAAGGAGAATGAACAATGACATCTATTGTAAAATGCTACCTTAAAAACGGACTCTGGACGGAAGCGAATATCTTTAAACCCCGCTCCGAAGAATGGGCAGTCTTTCATTTTTCGTCGGTCAGCCCCGTTGACGGTACCTATTTGACAGCCCAAATTAAACTCCCCGTCATATTGGCAGCCGATCACGGGACGATCCGACAGGAAGCCGCAGAACACGCCGAGATGGCATTGAAAAAAATCCCCGACTATTTCATCGGGGAAATGTGCGAAGCGCAGGAGAGTCTCATTAGAGAAGCCCTGACGAAGCATTATCAGAAGCAAATCAAAAAAGTCTTGAATGAAAGGAAAAAACAATGAACACCGAAACCAACACCAATGCCACCGCAGAAGCCGAAAAAAGCCGCCAGGACTGGATTAGAGACCAGGCCGAATTTCACGTTACAATCCGTTTGAGAGACGCAGTAGGGAACTACGGCGGCGGAAGCAGCCGGAAGGAATCCTCTCTTGAAATTGCCCGCCTGTTATGCTGGACGGACGTTCTCCACAATCAGCTTCACGGGAACAAGGAAGGAGAGGAGATCAGCCGAGAGGCGCACAAAATCCTCTGTAAATATATCAATAATCCGAGATGGTATAAATGGGACTGGATTAAACAGAATCACGGATGCTGTTAAACCAAAAAAACAACTAGAACAGGAGAAAAAACAATGATTATCACCATCCAAAAAGAAACCGAAGTAAACAGCGACCTGATTTACAAGGCAATTCAGAAGCAACTTGAAATTGTCTCGAAAGAGGCAAATATCCCCGACCAGCGAATCGGAACGGTCCAAATAGCGCACCGGATAAACGGGCTGAAAAAAAGGCTCGAATTGATCGACAAGCTATGGGGGCTGCTCGTAACCGCCGACGATGCCGAATCTGACGATGGATGCCTCACAAAAGCCGAACAGACGGAAATGCTCGCCAATATCGGCGACCGTATCAACGACCGCCCCGACCTCTTGACCGCGCTTAAAATGGTTTTTTGAACCGCCAAATACTTGACCGATAACGGCGAAAAAACTAGAATCAAAACACACCCGAACAACAACCGAAACAGGAGACCAAAAAAATGACGACAGCCGTACTTTCGATCAAAGGTGCGCACGATCATCTTGTAGACGCACACCAGGCACTTGAAAACGCCGTTATCGCTCTAGGCGTTTTAGCTCAAAGGGAAGATTCTTCTTTCAATGAGATTAAAATAATAGTTAATAAGGCCAGCAACCTTGTTTTTGACGCGCTCCACGAAGTAGACCAAAAGATAATTGAAGGAGAATGAGGCCGCCGAATAAAACAGGAGACCAAAAAAATGAGAGAAGTTATTATAACTTGCCAGCAGGACGCAACGAAAAAACTGGACGAAGCACCGGCAGAAGCACTAGAATTTTATCGGCGACAATGGAAACCCCGCCGCCTCTGCACGTTCATTTATCCCGATAGAGACGCGCTTGCCTTTATCGAAGAAGGACACAACTTAGGTTATTTTCAAGACCTTAAACGCGCAGGACTCACGTTCAGTTTTGACAAGGCAGACGGGCATCCCTGGATCATTTATAGAGTAGCTCACAATCTAATGCACGCGCCGACAGACGCGCAGCAGGAGTTTTTCAGAAGATGGGGACTCGACAGGGAAGGGTATCGTTTTTTTACCTCTGATGTTCTCCCGCAGATTTATCGTGAATCGGCAGCGGCGGGACTTAAAATCGCCGGTAACGACAGTTTCGCCGGAACAACCGTTTTTGTCGGTCAGTTTACCCCGACTAATGACATCTACCCCGCCGCCGACTAGCTCGCGCACCCGTTAGGAATCGCCGAAACCAAAAAAGTGACCCCGCTTGACTTTTATGTTAGGCGGGTTTATATTTATTTTTAGAATAAAATTAAATTTTCCATACCGACAAGGAGTTTTTATGTTTTCAATCCTCACCAAGCGCAAGGACGGCAAGCTGCTCGACGCCGTTGTTTACGAATGTTCCGCGCAGCACGCCAACGAACTCTCGCCCGACCGACGTTCGCTCACCGCATACACCGCCAAAAAATTCAGCCGCGCTTTCCCCGTTGCGTCCTTTCCCGAACCGTCGAACAAACCGAAGGACTCCGACCTGAAAAAATGGATCGAAAAAATCGAATCCGCGCCGAAGCCGAAGTACGGAGGATGGAGAGGGAAGGGGGAATCCTGCACCGCAGAACTGAACACCGAAGAAAAGAACCCGAAAAAAATGTCCTGGATGCTGAACACCCGCGCCGACGTTCGGAATATGATGGTAAAGGCGGCGAAAAAACGGGGACTCACGATCACGGGACTGACCGAAACCATCATTATCAACTGGTTAAACGAGAATGAGGCCGGAAAAAAGAAGATACCGGCAAAGGCGGCGAACAACGCGAACCGGTATTCATACATTCTCGGCCAAATCGCGGCGAAGGAGTACGAAATTCTAGGCAACATCAGCTTTGAGGGGTATCTCTTTGACGTGCCGGGGAAGAAGCTCACCTCCCTGAAAAAATCCCTGATCGCCTCATACAAATACACCGAAGATATCGGCAGACTTTATGAGGCTGTTCCGCAGACGCTAATCACGACGCGCCTGAACAGGCGCAACTATATCTGGTTTTTCGCCGGTTTTTGCGGAGTAGATTGGTCTGTCATCGCGGAACAGAAACTATGATCGACTACATCCGCGAACTCTCGATAGAAGGCGTCCATTGTCAGCTTGAAATAGAGGGTATGCAGGGGCGCGAGTACAAACTCCGAATCGCCCCAGTCATCCCCTGGCCCGACAATGGAGAGACCGCCGCGCTTATGCTCAAATCAGCCGGACTGAACCAAGTGGAATGGACGATCTCCGGCCCGTTCGATCCGGTCAACCGCCAGAACCTTCTCGAAATTTTAGAGCATAACTGGAAGCGCGAGACGCTCCCGACCGACAAGGAGTCGGAAGAGCTTTCAAAGGTCGTCCGAAGTTTGACAGCCCACTACATCAATCCCGCAGTCACCGAACTTTCAAACGCCGGTTTTCCCGATGACGCGATTCCTCATTTCCGTCAGTTTGCCGAAGAGGATTATGCGTTTACCATCGGTCTCACCATCGCCGAATTTTGGGAATGGAAGAGGGAGAAAAAATAAACCCCCGCACCTGAAAAATCAGATACGGGGGTAACAACCACTTCCAAAAGGAGTTTTCCCCTCGGAACACTTTTAATTTATCACACAATCACGGATATGTCAAGATTGATTATGCTTTAACCGCCTTTCGATCTCCCTAATCAAAGCCTTGTTCGGGATTTTCTTCAAAAAAATTTTGTCTCTTCAAATTTCGGATCACGCGCAGCACGATGGCGCGGTTCTTTTCGGAGAGGTCGTCGATCACGGATTGAAGAAAGTCGGTCACAACATCTGCCTCATCAGCTTGGGCTGTCTCTCTCGGCAGGAACATATCCCCCTTGCCGGTGCGGAGCCAATCCTCATTGACGTTGAATTTAGCGCAGATGCTGGCGATCAGCCGGTCAGTCACAGCGGAAAGCCCGTTCTCGATTGTCGATAATGTCGCCGGATTGTAGCCTAATTGTATGGCGAACTTGCGTCCGCTCAGCTTGAGAGCCTTTCTCACAAGCGTCACCCGGTCTTTAATCTCATTATTTTTCATAAAGGCAGTCCTCCTATCTTTTCCATTAGCCCTATTATAATGTAGAATGTTTGATTGTCTACTACTTTTTTCAAAAAAATCGGGAAAAATCTAAATTTTCTGCGTAATTGTTGTTGACAGTCAAATATAAATCTGTAAAATGGTAGACGTTCCAACAGAGAACAACAGACCTATCGAGAGGAAATCCAATGCCAACTACCACCGAAAAAATCTTCAAAGAGGTCAAGAGCCTCACCAAACGCGACAAACTGGTTGTCGCTAGTGTAGCAAGCGCACTCCTTCAATCACAGAAGGAAGCGGAAAAAAGCGGGAAGAAACACAAGAAGGAAAGAAAGGCCGCCTGAAATGGAATTTACACGCAGCGATTTTATTTGGGAAGATTCCAATGTGTATCACGCGCAGGCGGCTGACTATCTTTCCTCCCATCAGTTGACCGACTACATCCAGTCTCCCTATGTCTACTGGTACAAGCGGAACGCCGCGAAGGACAAGCCCGAACCGGCCTCCTTCTTCACCGGACGCGCCGTACATCAGTTAGTCCTCGAAGGGGAGGAAGTGTTCAACGCCAACTACATTGTCGGCGGCCCGATCAACGAACGCACCGGCAAGCCCTACGGAACCGACACGATCAAGTACCGGGAATGGCTGGCCGAGAACGGAGCGGAAGGTAAAGCCGGTCTCTCCGAAACGGACTATGAGCTGATCGACACCTGCCGGAAGTCCGTCACCGCCCACGCTATCGCCAGCGGGCTTTTAATGGCGGGATTCCCGGAAGCGGTCGTACGCGCCGAGTATATGGGGACGCCCTGCCAGATTCGGATGGACTGGTTCAATCCGAGAAAAGGCATCGTCGACCTGAAAACCTGCCGCAACATCGACCGGTTTCACCTCGACTTTATCGACTACCTTTACGCCAATCAGTTGAGCTTTTATCAGGAAGTATTCAACGCACGTTTCGGCGAAAAGCCGGAAGTGTTCATCATCGCAGCCGAAGTCAGCGAGCCGTTCCGCACCGGGGTCTACCGTATCACCGAGACAACTCTCGCCGAGGCGCGTCATCAGAACGAGACGTTTATCCCGAAGTTTATCCAAAGCAAAAGCACCGGCATTTACCCAACACGATACGAAGATATGAGGATTTTATGAGCTTGAACATCGTTAAGAACGGTACGCAGATGCGCCCCCCGCGCATATTCATTTACGGCGGAGCCGGTCAGGGGAAATCGACCGTCGCCAGTCAGTCCCGAAGCCCGATCTTCATTCCGACGGAGGACGGTCTCGGTCAGATTCCCTGCGACTCTTTCCCCGTCGCACGCACGTTTGCCGAAGTGATGAACAATCTTTCCGCCCTTAAAACCGAAAAGCACGAATACAAGACCGTCGTGATTGATACGGTTGACTGGTTGGAAAAGATTATTTGGGGCGAACTCTGCAAGGAGTACGGCGTCAAAGACATCAACTCGGTCGGCAAGGGGTTCGGCAAGGGTTACGCGCTTGCCCTCTCCTGGTGGGAGAAAGTCCGAACGTCCTGCCAGGAACTTCACGAGAAGGGTATGGCGGTTGTGTTCATTTCCCACACGCAGACCACGCCCATCCGCACGCCCGAAAACGAGGAGCCTATCCTTCAATACAGCCCAAAAATTCATATCAAAGCGAAAGACCTTATCTGCGAATGGTGCGACGCCGTTCTCTTCATCACGCGCCGTTTCGGCAGCGTCAAAGGGGAGAAAGCCGGGGGAGAACTGGTATTCAAGACGAAATCAACAGAAGCGTTTTACGCGAAATCGCGGTACGATCTGCCGGAGATGATCCCGCTGTCCTGGAAATCCCTGGAAGATTGCATCGCAAATAGCTGGACGAAAAAACAGAGCGAACTGAAAGGAAACTGAAATGGCAGAGCTTAACCTGAACGCGAACGACTGGAAAGCACCCGAAACTCAAACCGGCTTTGCGCCGATTCCGACCGGCGATTATGTCGTCACCCTCGACAAGACCGAAAAAAAGACCGCGAAAAGCGGGACGGAGTATCTTGAATTCGCCTTTACCGTAGCGGATGGGCAGTATAAGAACCGCAAGCTTTGGGAGCGGTACTACATTTACGACACGAGCAAGCCGAAGAGCGTCAACTATGCGAAGTCGCTTATCAGCCAGATGGTGCTTGCGACCGGCAAGACGCAGATTCGGGACACCGCCGAACTCGAAGGGAGCGCGTTTATCGCGCACATCGTGAAAGAGACCTACAACGGCGACGAGCGGAACGCGATCAAGTCCTACAAGCCCGTCCCGTCCCTCTCGACCCCTTCCGTCGACACGAGCGCGGCCCCCTGGTGATGATATGACAAACAGCAGACAGAAGGGGAGCGCGGGAGAACGCGAACTTGCGCGGGTTTTGCGCGAGACTCTCGGCGTCGAAGCCCGACGAGGGCAGCAGTACAGCGGGTCTCCCGACTCCCCGGACGTAGTGACGAGCCTTGAAGGGCTGCACATCGAATGTAAGCGGGTCGAGGCGTTAAGCCTCTATAAAGCCTTGAAACAGGCGATACGCGACGCGGGCGAAGATGAAATCCCCTGTGTTATGCACCGCAAAAGCCGCGAAGAATGGGTTGTCATTATACGGCTCAAAGACGCCCGGAGGTTCGCGCAGATCATAGGTTCCACCGGCAAGGACGATTCCCCTTCCTCCGTAGGGGGCGTTAGTAGCCAGGAACGGGGAAACGGTTTAGACCCTTAAATCGCCGGAGTCGTATTGATTCTCCTTTGAATGGGAAGCGGGATGGTGTCAGCAGGTTTTCAAAAACTCCCCTGCCAGCCGGTTCGATTCCGGCACCGCTTTTAGGACACTTTGAAGCGAAAGGATGCGCTATGGATTTTGAAGAGATCAATTTTTCCTATCTCTATCAGGCGGCATTGAACGGCGGCAAGCCGGTCAGCGACTTTGACGAGGTAAAAGCCTGGGCCGAAAGGATTTTGAAGGTAAGCGAGGATGAAAATGAATGACCGCCCAGCCTGGGACTTGTATGTTTGCCGGAGGCACGTTCACGATATGATCGACTCCCTCGAAAAAAGGGGGCTTGGCATCTGCCGGAGACGGAACGGAGACAATCTTCTCCCCGTCCTGTTCTTCACGGCCCGTGACGCGCTTGTGAAACTGGAATCCGAACTTAAAAAACGAGAGATACTCGAAACCAACGCGGCGAGATACCCGGAGGGGGAGGAATGACGGACTACGGACTCGACCTTCTTCTTGCCTCCTTCCCGTTCAACGCCGGGAAAGCCCCTCTGGTTTGGTTCGCGTCCTGGGGGCGGATCGTCGTCAGGCGCGGAGAGATTGACACAACGAACACATACAGATGAACACGTTACATTTATTCGCCGGAGCCGGGGGCGGGATTATCGCGGATATGATTCTCGGTCATACGCCGGTCGGCGCGGTCGAGATCGACCCGTTCTGCCGCAAGGTTCTTCAGATGAGACAGGATGAGGGATGGCTGCCGAAGTTTCCCATTTTCGAGGACGTGAGGAGTTTTAATGGAAGCGAAATTAAGGAAAAAGTGGACTGTGTTTGCGGAGGGTTTCCTTGCCAGGATATATCAAGTGCTGGACGCGGGGGGGCATCACGGGTGCGCGGTCTGGTTTATTCTTTGAACTCACGCGAATATGTCGCAACATACGACCCCGCTACATCTTCCTTGAAAACAGCCCTTTCATTATTTCCAGAGGACTTGATGCCGTTCTCTGCGAGATTGCCGAAATGGGGTACGATGCGGAATGGTGCTGTCTATCGGCGGCCGATGTTGGAGCTTGGCACGGAAGAGAGCGATGGTGGTGCCTCTGCAAAGACCGTCTTTCTGACGCCGAAAACGAACGGGATGCGGGGAGGGGCGCACTCCGAGATGACCCTGCTGCGGATGGTTCAGCGGGGTGAGATCACCGAGGAGGAGCGGATAGCGATGGGTGGCAATCCCGAAGTCAATGTTGACGCGCTAAATCATAACTACGCCTCCGAAGCCGTGAAACGCGCCTACACCGAGAGAGAGAGAGAGAGAGGAATGTGATGTTTCCGACGCCGACGGTTCGGGACTGCCATTCGGTCGGGCCGAGCGATCAGAACCGCCGCTCGCCGAAACTCGACACGGTGGTAACGGTTTTGGAACAGGAAGGAAAGTAATCTTTCCGACGCCGACAAAGGAAGATCATCACGCGCCCAACATAGATGACGCAAAAACCAGAAGCACCCTCACCCTGCGGAACTTTGTGAAGATACTTCCCGATGGTGCGCCGAAAGGATGTTTAAGAGGAGGATTGATGAACGAGGAGAGACAAAGGCTGATTGAGAGGTCGGTGACATTCCCGACTCCGACAGCCCAGGATTACAGGCACGGGGACGTGAAATCGCGCCTGCGGAGAGTCACCCAGGACTTGCGGAGCGTCGCGGAAATATTCCCGAACGCGGGAGACCCCGGCAGAGAGGAAGTCAGAAAAATCGCAAAGGAGTTCCAGGAGAGCGAGAGATGTATTTATCCGACAGTCACGAAATCAGGGATGGGCGGATGCACGGGGTCGAGACAGAAGCTGGACAAGCTCAGGGATGGGGGTCTGATAACAGCCGAGGAACGGACAGCGATGCGCCGGGGGTGGCCTGGTGGGAAGCTGAACCCGGATTGGGTCGAGTGGCTGATGGGGTGGCCGATAGGGTGGACCGCATTAAAGCACTTGGAAACGGTCAAGTCCCCGCTTGCGCCGCCGCAGCCTTCCTGATTCTTTACGAACGGATCAACACAAAGTAGGGAGACTCGAAAAATGAAACCTAACCTGAAAGAAATCGAAGCATACGCCCTCCTGCTGCGGAACGCATCCGAGGGGATTATCCGCAACATCGCCTTCATCCGCGCCAATCCCGACGCGGAACACGGCGAAAACTTCAACGAGATATGGCGATACGCCAATTCAGCGCAGACCGCCGCCGAAAAGATCGCGGTTGAAATTCCGGCAAGCACGGAAGAAAAAATCATCGGGTTTTAGTATGACGTTTTATCTGTCCGAGGAATACATCAAATCCTACATCCGGTCAGCCGGAAACCTGGCGTTCGACACGCACTATCCGGCAGAGCGGAGAGGCCCGGTCATCGACGCGATCATTTACGCGAAAGACAGAAGCAATCCGGCGCAAACGCGCCTGAAAAAATTGCTTAAAGCAATCCACAGTTTCAACAAGGAGCCTAAACAATGAACGAAGCAAAAGAGACCGTAGGTTTCCCCTGGCTGCTGGTAATCCAAATCGTCCTGGCGATCATCAGCTACCTGATTCAGAAGTCAGACCGCAGCACGGAACGAGACTATTTGAACAGTCTCCATAACAAGCTTACGACAGCGTTCCCGGAAGTGCAGAGCGGCGGAGGATGGGGGAAGAATGAGGGAAATGAGTTTTGAGGAATACCTGATCCGGTCAAGCTTCCCGGAGCTTTCGGATGAAGAGGTTGAGAAGATACTGAAAAAGATAAGAGAAGAGGGCAAAGATGCAGCAGATACCGGCAGGAAAATACACCGTTCAAATAGAACGGGCGGGAAAGCTGATCGCAAAGTTGGGTAAAGCATATTGGCAGATCGACTACAAAATCCTCACGGGCGATTATTCTGACCGCATTATCAACATTCTATGTTGGAATGAGCAATCTTTCAACAATCACATCGAAACAGTCCACCGTTATGTTAAGTCGCAAGGTTTGTCCTTTGAAAAATTTGACCTTTATTTTGAGCGGTTTGACAACGTGAAGTATAACCGCCTGATGCCGAATTTACACAACAACTAAACGAAAGGAATCCACAATGAAACGAACATTGATGTTCATTCTCGCACTTGCGCTGACTAGCATTATCTCCGAAACCGCCTATGCCCAGTACTACTACTGGCCCTGGTTCGGCTACAACTACACCTCACAATGCGCCAACGGCCAATGTCAGCGCAATCAAGCTCCGGCGAAACAGGAGGCTAATCCCTCCCTGGAAACAGCCCAAACGGCGGAGGAACCGGCTACTCCGGCTGAACCGGCAGACGAAACGCCGCAGATCGCGCCCATTGAAATCAAGCCGTTTTGTTTGCGGGTGATCGAACTCGTGAACGCGCACCGCAAAGCCCTCGGTCTCCCGGCCCTGGAAGCGGACTCGACCCTCTGTTTGGGCTGTGATAATCATTCCCTCTGGATGCAGAGCAACGGCTTTCAGCACGCCTACGGAATCGGCGGCAGGGAATGTATCGCTATGGGGGTTAGAAGCCCCGAAGCGGTCGTCAATATGTGGTTAAACAGTAGCGGACACCGTGCTATCCTTCTCGGAGGCGGCAGGATTATCGGAGTCGGGTTTTCGGGGATGTATTGGACGTTGAGGGTGAGATAGGGATAAGGAGCAGACAATGACAGTTGTTTTAGCCGTTCTATGCGGGTTTTTCATCGGCATATTGACCGGGTTTGCGCTGACGATATGGGGCGTGGCCTGTTTTGATCGGCATATCGGAAAGTGAGGAGCAGAGCGAATGAGACGCGAGTGGTATCGTCCAATGACCGATGCGGAACGCGCCCTCGATGAATCGAGAATGGAAGTCGAATACCTATTCTCCTGGTTCCGTAGCCGTTGCGGGGCGATGGAAGAGCTTTGCCCAAAGCTTAATGACTATTTTATCGACCGGGAAAAACGCAATATAGCGGCACGAACAATCGGCGGCAAGATACGCGACATTGAAAAACAGGTTGAAAAGTTGCGTAAAGAATGGATTAGATTTTTGGAACTCAAAAAGAAAGCGGAGCAAGATCAATGACCGGAACACCATACGGCGACATCACCTGTAACTTCACAAGAGACGTGCAAAAAGCCGTTGATTTTGAAATGCGAGTCGCGGAAATTCACGCGAAACGCGCCGCCGACTTGCTTGATAACTGCGGAAATGTTGCCCTGTTCAACACGCTGCAAGAGGACGTGATGCGCGGAATTAAGCATATTAGGTCTGTATGCGCCCCCGAATGCAAGCAAGTCTTAGAATACAATCCTGCGGAGAAGGAAATGACCGACGAAAACAAGAAGACGATCCTGAAAGCGGACAAGGTTCTCAAAGATATTTCCGAGTCGCTAGACCTGATGCAGCACGAATTGGCAAAGATCGAAGGGTATGACAATATCGCCTACGGCCCAATCGCTCGTGCGATGGGCAACGTCGGCGAAGCGTTATGTGAGATTAAAAAGGAGCAAGAGAAAGACCAATGAACGACATCCAATATCTCGCAACAATAGACGCTATGAAGTCGTGTTTCAGCGTGTCTTATGCACTTTCAAATTTTGGACTCCAAATAGCCCATCGGCTCGATAGCGACAGAACAGGAACATCCTGGCGAACTAGCGATATTGCTTTACTAAAACAATACACAAACATTATCGAGACAGAACTTAAAAGGCTTCGAGGTTTTCTTAACGTAGAGTGGGAGCTTCAATCGAAAGCAGAAAGGGAGGAGGAGAAAGAATAATGCCTGACGAACACGGTTTTAACATCCTGACCGCCGAGGAAGTTTTGAACGCTTTGAAGCGGATAGCGAAGCTATCAAGACAGGCAATGCCGTATTCGTGCGATACGGGCCTGAAATGCCTGGACGAAATCCGCGCAATCTCGATCACGCTGCTCGACAAGGAGGCGTACCCGGATGACGCCCGATGAAGCACTTGTCAAGCTCGATCAGATCGGAAACGGCCTGCGCGAAATCACGGTCGGACTCTGCAAGATAACGTCCCTTCACCCGGACGAGTACAGTATCACCGTCAAACACCCGGAAATCTATCACCGGCTGATCGACATAAGCTATCACGTCGCAAACCTGCGCGAGTATATCGAAAAGAACAAAGAAAGGATGGAATAATGGTAATCGAAAGACCTAAAATCATACCGGATTTTGCACCGCTTGACCCTCTTGACTGGAACACCGACGCCATTGTCAGTCACTTGCACAAAGACGTTGCCGCGATGAAAGAAAAGCTCGAAAATTCGCTCCGCAACGATGAGTCCGACAAGCTCCTGGACGACATCCAAAACTTCCACGGGCGCGTCCGATCCTGGCTCCGGTTGTATTCAATCGTAACGCAGCAGGAAATCGAACCTATCAATATGTGAGGGCAACAGGAATGATAGAGAATATTTTAGAAGATTGTAAATGCGTTGCCGGGATGCTCGGCGGGATTGTTGGGTTTGTCGGATTGCTATTTTTTCTCGCTCTCCTAATGTGGCGCGGCGCGGTCGCGCTTAAACTTAATCCCGTAAATAAATCTGAAACGAAATATGAGATCACCGTTGACAAGGACTCAAATACGGTTCAATTCAAGAAGTCAACGGAGAGCAAGACGACGTTTAAGGGAGCAGAAGAATGACCTACGAAGAATACAGAATCCTAATCAAAGCGAAATTCGACGAGATACGCGACAAGGCTTTCTTTGATTGCGATTGCGTACAAACCAGGGCGGGTGTTATTGATCCGTCCTGGATGGTCGCGAAGTCAAACGAACTAAGTCACACCACCAATCTTCTGTTAGGGCAGATCGGAGATTATACCCGCGAACTTTACAATAAAATTCAGGAAGAAGTAAACGAGCAAAAGAAGAAAGCGGCGGAAGAATTTAAGAAGCGATTTGACGAGGAACAGGAATGACAGACGACGAAATCAAAAAATTCTGCGCGGTTCTCGCCTTGCACCTTAACGATTTGATCGACCTGGCTACCGCAACATACAAGCTTTCCATCACTATGCTTCGTGCGGGTGACGTTGGACGTTCAATGTTCCCCGAAAACATACCAGTCTTTCTGGATATGGCAAACCAGATCAACATTCAGAACCAGTATATTGCGAAGATAATGCAAGACATTAAAGATAAGGAGCAAGACTAATGACCGACGATGAAAACCTTAATCCGAGCGATCGGTTATCATTCATCACCGACAGTCATTCGTTTCGGTTTGAACAGTTGCGGCGCAAATTCGACTACCATATCAGATTTTTCGATACCGACTACCAGATACCAGACGTTGACCTGACGAAGTTCGGCCTGAAAGATACCTGGAAAATCGAGCGGATTCCGGCGATCACGTTGCCAGTCCAAATAGTTGCAAGCGTTCCTGCCCAGGAATGTTTGAAAGAATATTTCAAGTGTAATAAGGAACAGGAACAATGAACGAAGAAGTAAAGCCCGAATTGACCCCGACACTGGAAACTATACAGGCTGAACAGATCATCAGTCAGCAGACACGGATCAATGAGCTTGAAAAACAGCGGCAGGATGTTCTCACGGAATTGTCGAACTACATCATCGAACTTGTGTCAATCAGATGTTGGGGCAAGATTCTGATAATGAATGTTGTAGATGAAGTTATTCGTATCTGCAGAACAGCGTATGGCGTCCCGCCTGAATACAGTTTGAAAATTCACACCAACAAAGAGGACGGAACGCTTAACTGTGTTGAAACCGTCGTGAATGATATGACGCGGGAAGAAGGAGAGGAAGATAAGACCGAAAAAACTACTTGCACATTAGACCGTTTATGTAAGTCTTGCAGGTTCTTTAGGTGTCTCTACAACGACGGAATCGGATACTGTCTCAAAAAGAGCGAGCTAGTTGACGAAAACAACAAAGCTTGCGAAGAATTGGAGTAAACAAGGGAATACATCATTTCTAACAACTAGAAAGGACTAGACCTATGATCGAAACACTATCAACCAACACAACAGGAGCAGAGATTGCAGTCGCTCTCTCCATCGCCGCCATTATCGGAGTCTTGTGGTGCGCCTGGTGGATGAAGAAGCTGACCTATACCAATCTCTCCGCCTTTTACGAATTGCAGGATGAAGTTAAGCACGCGATTATGAAATTGCAGGAGGAACAATGCAGAAGCAAAAAAGAGTAACCTCTCCTGTCATCCTCGGCGCGGACACCTTCAACGAACTTGCCGACAAAATCGAACACGTCGTCGACTGTATGATTCTCGAAAGCGCGATGCGAACAACCAGTCTCGCAAAGGAGTATCACGTTATGGGGTTTGAGGACGGACTTGAACTGCGGAACTTTATCCGCCGCCTCGCCGGTCAGCAGAGGGAAACAGCCCAATGACAGCGGATGACCGGCAGATCACGATTATGGTTATCGTCCTCACGTTCTGGACGATCCTGTTCATTGTGTTCGGTATGAAAATGATTGCAACCAACGGAAACTACACGGATGTTGAAGCTACGGAACTACCAGCAGGACGCGATTAACAGCCTTTACAAGTGGCTGAAAGAGAACAGCGGCAATCCGTGCGTCGTCGCGCCCACGGGCAGCGGGAAAGCTATCCTTATCTCCGAAGTCATCCGCCTTTGCGTCGAACAATGGAAGGGCCGCGTCCTGGTTCTCGCTCACGTCAAAGAGCTTCTCGAACAGGAGGGGGAAAAACTGAAAAGCTATCTCCCTCACGTCCGGTTCACGTTCTATTCGGCGGGTATCGGCGAGAAGGACTTTAACTCCGACGTTGTGATTGCCGGGATTCAGTCGGTCTACCGCCGCGCCGAAGAGGCTGGCAAATTCGACCTCATTCTTGTAGACGAGGCGCACCTTATCCCCGACGAGGGGGAGGGAATGTACCGCACGTTCCTTTCCGAAGCGCAGAAAATCAATCCGAAAGTCCGGCTGATCGGGTTCACCGCCACGCCGTTCCGCACGGGGTCAGGCCCGATTGTCGGTGAGGACAAGCTCCTCACAGGCGTCGCCTGCGATATACCCGTCCGAAAGCTGATTGACGAGGGGTATCTCTCTCCGCTGAAAATGAAGGGGTCAAAAGTCAAGATCGACACGTCCGGACTGCACATCAGAGCCGGTGAATTCGTCGCCTCCGAAGTCGAGGATTTAATCACCGCCGAAACGATCACGGCTTCCTGCACCGACATTCTCGAACGGACGCAAGATCGGAAATCAGTTTTAATCTTCACGTCCTGCGTCAAGCACGCGAATATGGTATCGGCTGAAATCAAACGCCTTTCCGGTCAGCGGTGCGAAGTCGTAACCGGCGATACCCCCGTCTCTAGGCGGGACAGCATCAACGCCGAGTTCCGGGGAGTGACCGACTTGACGGGAGAAAAAACCTATCCTCTCAAATTCCTCTCGAACGTGAACGTCCTCACAACGGGATTCGACGCGCCGGGAATTGATTGTGTCGTTCTTCTCCGTCCGACCGCCTCCCCGGTTCTCTATCTTCAGATGATCGGGCGCGGTTTGCGTATCGCCGAAGGAAAGAAGGACTGCCTCATTCTCGACTACGGCGAAAACGTGATGCGCCACGGGCCGATTGACAACATCACGGTCTCGAAATTCAAAAAGGGCAAACAGCGGGAAATTCGGCGGCAGAAGGAATGTCCCCAATGTCACGAAATTATCCTGTTAGGTTACGCAAAATGCCCGGAGTGCGGTTTCGTATTCCCTCCGAGAGAGCAGGAGCGGAAACACCCCAACGCTTTCAGAATTTCACGCGAGGCGGGGGACGGTATTCTCCTTTCAGGCGAGGAGCGGATCACCGAGTATGACGTTCAGGACGTGAAATACCGCGTCACGGAAAGCAAAAGCGGTTTCAACACCGTCCGGGTCGACTACTGGTACAGTAACTTCCAATACATATCGGAATGGGTCTCCCCCGAAAACCCGAAAGCCTACCGCTTCTTCAAGCGATGGTGGAGCCGACGCTGCGCTTCCGAGCCGCCCGTTTCCGCCGAAGCCGTTGTCAGCGCGTCCCGCACGTTCCCCACGCCTCTGCACATCAAAGTCACCGAAACGGGAGGCGAACAGTTCAAGCGGGTCGAAGTGACGGAATTCGCACCGTATGAGGAACCGGAGGAGCCGAAACCCTACACCTGTTCCGACTGCCTTTATTACAGCGAAACCGGCAGATGCACGCAAAGCGGCCAGAGGACGGAATCCGACCGTATCGCCTGCACGCAAATTTGTTTAAGCATTGAAGATTTACCCTTTTGAAAGGAGATTGATTTATGGATATTAAAGCCGACTACGACCTTGTGTTTTACGAACCGTTCGCCGATTTTATCGAGTGCCAGACCGATCATCCCGCCGAGTTTGGGCTGTCCGAATTCAACCTCGAAACCGACCTTTTCGCCGCTCTGCGCTCCTGTCTCGACGCATTGGCGAAAGAACAGTCCAAACCGTTCAACCGGGAATTCATCTCAACCACGCTGAATGAAATTAAGGATATGCTCATCACGAAAAACGCCGACTACGGCGGAGCCGTCTTTGCGCGTCCCGTCTACGCGCCGAATCTCCCCGTCGAAACGGCGATCCTTGTCCGTATGAGCGACAAGGTTGCAAGATACAAGAGCCTTATGCGGCGCACCGGAACCTGGGAATCGAAAATCGACACGCTTAAAGACTATATCGGCTACGGCATACTTCTCACGCTCGCCCTCTACGGGGACGGCCACGAAGAACGCAAGGAGGAACCCGCTCCGGCCGGCAAACTCATTCTGTTCTACTCGCCCGGAATGACTCTCGGCGACATCACAGCCCAACTCCAAAACGGAAACATCTCCCTCTACCCCGCCGACTGAAAAATGGATCCTCACGAACTGATCGGGAAGGGGTATTATCTAATCCCCGTGCGCCGGAGCAGCGACCCGAAGAAGGACAAGACCGCCTTAATCGCAAAGTGGCCCGAACTTGCTTCACGCGATCCGGCGCAGATCGACGCCTGGGCGCAGCAATTCCCAGGCTGTAATTGGGGGATAGTCTGTAAAAACTGCATTGTGTTCGACCTCGACCGGAAGATCAAGACCGGGGGCGTCGAGAGAATCCTGGACGACGAAGAGTTTTTCTCCTACTGGAACGACATCATCGACCAATTCGGGCATCTTCAATATCCGTCCGTCGTCACCGGCAACGGAGGGCGACACTACTATTTCAAGAGACCGGAAGAGAAGGTTAAGCTCCAGACGAAGCTCGCCTACGTTAAAGACGGGCGGAAGGTAACGACCAACATCGACATCCGGGTTGGCAACGGTTACGTCGTCGCGCCGGGATGCGTAAACGGGCAAGGCGGGGAATACGTTTGCGAGGGGGGGTTATGGGCTGTCGATGAACTGGAAGAACTGCCCAAAGAGTTTATAGACCTCCTGCCGAAACAGGCGGACGAAGCCCCGAAGCCCGCAATAAGAACGGCCGCAACCGGCGACCTGGAACGGAAAATTTATCTATGCCGCCTTTACGCCGAAAAGTTTGACCCGGCAATATCGGGCAGCAAGGGACACGACCAGGCTTTGCGCGTCAGCAACGCGATATTTTGGGGGTTCGACATCCCGAAAGAATACGGCTGGCCGATCTTCACGGAATGGAACGCCAAGCTCGAAGAGAAGTGGAGCGAGAAGGAACTCGAACACAAATACAGCGAGACGATGAACAAGCCCCCGGCAAAGATTGAAAGGGGGTCTCTCTGCAAACGGCTCTACAAACGGATCGGGGGAGACGGCGGCTTTGATTATGAGGCTGCCAAACGTATCGTCGACGAACTCTTTGACGAAATCAACGGGGCCGAAACGGAAAACAGTTTTGAGGACGACGACGACTTTCAGGAGAAATTCCCCCTGGAATATTTCCCTCCCGAAATCCGTGACTACTGCCAAAAAGTCTCGGAATCGCTTTCCGTTGACGAGTCTCTCCCCGGCTATCTTGCGCTCTCCGTCGCGTCGGCTGCGAACGGCTACGTTTCCACATATTCCCGCGGCGTTATCCGGTGTCAACGCGCCCTGTTCCATACGCTGATTGTCCTCTACTCCGGCGGCGGCAAGTCTCCGACGATGAAGGAGATGCTCTTTCCCGTTTTTGAACGGCAGAACCGGGCAAACGAGGAATTCCTCCGCGATCAGCACCGGTACAACGAGGAGAAACGGACGAAAAAAAGAGGCGCACCCGACCCGGAACCCGTGAAATTCGTCCCGTGCTACAAAATCCCGGACGCGACGAGCGAGGGGCTTATCGAGTATTGGTCTAAATACGAGCGCGCCTTGATAATCGACAAAAACCTTTCTTTCAGTATCAAAAGCCTGGACGAAGAGAACCAGCGGAAGATGCGCGAGACGATAGCGTTCAACAAAAAAGGCGCGGTTTGGTTTTATGACGAAGCCTCCCTCCTTCTGGAAGGGATGGACGCCTACAAAAAGGCGAGCAAAGACCAGGCCGTTTATCTCCAAATCCTCGACGGGGGAGAGGGCGGAACTGTAAGGGCAAGCGAAAGTAGCAACCGCCACTTCAGCGACTCGCACACAATACTTATCGCGGGCGTTCAGGAGGAAACGCTGCGGAGAATCGCAAAGAATGAGGAATCGTTTTTCTATACGGGATTTTTCGAGAGGATCAATTTTGCGTTCCCGCCGTTCATTGAAAGAAAGGGGAGTACGGTCAATATCAGCGAGGAGAAGATGAGGGAATATGACGAATTGAAACAGGCATACAGGGACAAGATCGAGGATATTTACAACCAGAGCGAAGTCCGTGACTTCAGGCTCTCCGACGAGGCTGAAATGCTGTACAGCCAATACGAGTCGGAGGCGAATGAAGATTTAAATATGCGCGGAAAGCTAGGCGCAAGAAAAACCGCCGCCGACTCCGCGATGATGTCGACGGACAGCAAGAGTACCAAACGGGTGCTTGACGTCGCTCTCCTTCTGGAAGTGATGGATAAGGCGGGAAAAGGGATCGTCGAGGACGTTATATCCGCCAGGTCGATGGAAGGCGCGATCAAGATTGTGAGGTATTGCAATCGCGTCTTTCAGAAGCTGGTTCGGTACTGCTGTTATTCGGGCGGCACAACGGAGGGGATTATGGAAGATAAGATCGTCCGTCTGCTCGAAAATGCGGGAGATAAGGGAATGTCAATCCGCGAACTGATGGGCAAGGTTTTCCGCCATCACACGAAACGGGACATCATTGACTTTATGCGTACGCACCTTCTTGAACGCCGGGAGACGGTTAAAAAGAAGATCGAAAAGAACAAGCACGGCAAGCCGACGGTCAGATACTATTTCGTCCCGAAGCCGAAACCGGAAGAACTGCCGGAAGAATACGACGAACTGGAAGAATTCAGCGAAGAGTTTGAGGCGGCCGAAGCGGTCGCATAAATACTAACCCTTTAACGAAAGGATTTACCAATGGCAGAGAAAAAAACCTGCAAGGGCAAGGCCGCGCCCGTCAAGAAGGCCGCCGCAAAAAAGGGTGAGCCGGAAATGAAATCGGCTCTGAAAGTCCCGAACAAGAAGGAGGTGAGGATGCTTGCAAGCGCGGCGGCACGGGCCGTCGTTAGTGCGAACGGAGCCATCGGTGCGCTCCGGGTCGCGCTGATCGCACGGGGCGACATCAAGCCGAACTGCCCGCTTTGCAAGAAGCTGGCAAAGGCCGACGAGATCGACTCCGAATTTTTCGCAAAGGTCAAGGAATTCGGCTACATCGGCAAGTAAGAGAGCATTGATGCACCGCAGGAACGAACAGTACAGGCAGGACGCTGACTTTATCAAATTGTACTATACCTCCATCCGTGACATTTACGCCACGGCAAAGGAGCTTGGTATGCCCGTCCGTTACGTTCGGGATGTTCTCCTCCGGCTTGGGCTGTTCGTTCCCGCACGCGAAACAAGGCTCAAAGTCCTGCGGATGCACCAGGAAGGGAAAACCGCCCAGGTTATCGCGCAGGAAACGGGAGTGTCGGTCGATTGGGTGAAACGCATCCTTATGAGGCATCTCCGACTCGACCGGCTCTCCGACATTGAAATCATACCGCACCCGCCGTTTCCGCAGACCGACAGCTTTCAGCTTCGGCCCGAACACCGCAAGAGGCTCGAAAAACTGCGGGAGGCGAAAGTCAGAAAATACAACAAACAGAATGAAGAAAAAACTGCCAGAGAGCGTGATCGAAGAGATCGTCGAAATGCGAAAAAGCGGCGCAAGGATAGCCGAGATCGCTGAAAAATTCGGCATCAGCCGTGATTCGGCCGGCAAGATATGCACCAACCACGGAATAGTCCGGGTTCAGTATACGACGCAAGGCGAACGGAACGCCATTCTCGAAGCGAGAAACCAGGGGGAGAGCATTGCCAGGATCGCAGAGATGTTTAGACGGAGCAAAGAAACCGTTAAACGCATACTGCGAAACGGAAACGCAATCCGAAGCCACCGGAAGCGCGTGCAGGGAACGCCGCTCGAAGATGAAATTTGCAGACGGTACATCGCAGGCGACAAGACCATCTCGATCATCAAAGAGCTTGGCGTGGCGCGAAAAACGATTGAAGAAATCGTCCAAAAACACGGCATACAGCGCGACAAGCGCGAACGCACAGACACCGGCATTGACCTGGACGCCCTCGCACCCCGCGAAGCGTTCCCGGTCAACGACTCCTTTGAACTCGAAGAAGAGGAAAGAAAACGGCTCGAAGAGATACGGGCCGCAAAGATAAAAAACTGGAAACGTCTTAACAATGAAAGGTTTAAAAATGAGATTCACCATTGATATGAAACGGTTTGCAGCAGGGTTTTCGCTTGTCTCGAAGGGGGCGGCGTCGTCCGACTTCTCGCCCGCGCTGACCTGCGTGCTGGTAACAGCCCAAAAGGGTAACACCGTCATTATGGAGGCGACCGACACCGAACGCGGCATCCGCCTTCAGCTTGATGATGCTGATGTGGTCAACCCCGGCAAGGTTTTACTGCCGGTTAAGCTCTTCTCAAAAATCCTCGCGGCGAACAAGGGGTCAGGCGTCATTGACCTTCAAACCGGCGACGATGAAAACAGCGTTGAAATCCGCTGCGACGGCTCCTTCTACAAGATCGCAACCAACGACGCGAATTCCTTTCCGAGTCTCCCGGCTGCCGAACCTGAAAACTGTTTCGTCTTTACCGCGCCGGAGATTGTGGACGGCTACAACTGCACCAGCTTCGCCGTCGATACGGAGAACTTCCGCTATGCGTTGGGCGGGATTCACTTTCAGAGCGGAACGGCCGAAACCGGCAAGGATATCGTGAACCTCGTCACGACCGACGGGCGGAGGCTCTCTCAGCTTGAACTCGATACAGCCGTCCTGGGAACGCCCGACAAAAAGCCGTTCATCATTCCGACAAAGACTTTCGCTCTCGCGCAGCAGATCGCCCGGAGCGGAGCCGTCGACGTGAAGGTTTATCTCAACAACAACCTTGTCTACTTCGACTTCGGCGACGTCCGGCTCCATTCCCGCCTCCTCGATGGGCGGTTCCCCGCCTGGGAGAAGATTATGCCGAAAAAGACGGAACGGGTTTATCAGACGTTCAGAGCCGACACGCTCCTGACGGCGTTAAAACAGGCGTCAGTCCTGACCTCCGATAACTGCCCAGGGGTTAAGCTCTGGTTCACCGGCGGAAAGAGGCTCACGCTTTCCGTCCCTGACGCCAACAGCGGATCGGTTGAAATCGCCATCGCGCCGGTGCAGGACAGCCTCGGCGACGCCGAAATCAAGTCAAAGATCGACCCGTCGCTCGCCATTCAGTACCTTTCGGCTCTGCCGGAAGATTCGGAAGTCTCCGTTTTCCTGGAAGACGACGCTTCCTCCCTCCTGTTCGAGTCTTTGGACGTTGACAAGGCCGTTTCAAACTTCATTTTAATGCCCCTGGCGTGATGAACGACGTAATGACGCTTGAGGAGACCGCCAAATTCCTGCGGGTATGCCGTCAGACGCTGCGGAACTATGCCGTTTCGGGCAAGATTCCGTGCCGGAAGGTCGGCAGGCGGTATCTTTTTTCCCGGCTTGCGGTTTTGGACTGGTTGAGTAAAATTGAAACCGGCCCTCAACGCAAGTCCGGGTGTAGTCACGAGGAGAATTGATTATGCCTAGCTTGGTTACAAAGAAGCGGGGGGGCGGAGAGTCTTTCGAGATACGGTTCATAATGAACCGGAAGCGAAAAACGCTCTTTCTCGGACAGCGGGACGACGCCGGAATCGTCTTTGAGATGTTTTCGCGTCTCCTTCAGTCGCAAAAGGACTCTTCACCGCCTCCCGCCTATCTCACGGCCTGGTTGGAGAACCTTGACAATAAGCTCTATTCACGGCTCGAAGCCCTCGGTCTCGTTTCGGCGCAGCCGGGACAAATCACAATCGCGGAACTCTACGAAAAATGGGTAGATTATCCGGTTGACCGGAAGGAGAACACCCTTCTGAACCACCGAACGGCGTTCAAGCGGGTCACGGACTTCTTTCCGCCCGCCCTGCCGGTCTCTTCCATCACCGAAGAGGACGCGCTCCGGTTCAAAAAATTCCTTCAAGCGCGGAACTACGCGCCCGCGACGATCACGGGCATTTTCCGCAAGTTAAGCGGATGGTTCGCGCTCGGACGGAAACTCGGACTGGTTGAAAACAGCCCATTTGAAGGGGTGAAATGCGATCCGATGACGAACGACGACCGCCGCTTCTACGTTAAGCCGGAATGGTACCCGCGCCTGATAAGCGCGTGTCCGTCCCAGGATTGGCGAACGCTGATAACCCTCGCCCGAATCGGCGGTTTGCGCGTCGACTCCGAAACCTCGGCTCTGAAATGGGCCGACGTGGACTTCGAGAACAGGCTGCTGACGGTGCGCTCCCCTAAAACGGAGCGATACCCCGGCAAGGACAAACGGATCATTCCGCTCTTTCCTGAACTCCGAAAGGAACTCCGCTATCAGCGGTCGGAAAGCGGCGAAAGCGATTATGTTCTGCCGAACTTCCGCAACAAGAACAGCCGCCAGCAGTTGTACCGCATCATTTTCCGTGCGGGTCTGCGCCCCTGGGACAAGCTCTTTCAGAATATGAGAGCGAGCCGTGAAATGGACTTGCTTGAAGCGTTCCCCGCTCACGTCGTTTCAGCCTGGATGGGTCATTCCATCCGCACGGAACAGAAACATTACGTCTTTGCAAGAGAGGAGGATTATCAAAAAGGCGTAAACTTCACAAAGTAGGGTATTCGTGTTGGGCGATTTTCGGCTTTGCGCCGATCACCCAACATTTCACCCAACAAAGACCGTTAATTCACGTTAATTTACGTTAAATCACCCAACACCGCGCAGGACGTTTTGACGCTTAAAAACAAGGAAAACGCATAAAAAAAGACCTCTCGCGGGTAATACCGCAAGAGGCTCAAATACCCCCTACCGGAGTAACGCAACACCTTATTTTAAGCATCCAAAACCACCTGCGCCCAACAAAACGCCCAACAGGCGTTGAGGGCCGCTATGAATAACTATTATATTGGAAGAAAAATCCCCGTCAACAGTCAGGGATGGATTATGCTCTGCGATGTTATGGGGAGCGATCACGACATAGCCGAAGCCGCACGCACGAGCTACGGCAAAAGTGAGAAAGACACCAGCAAGGACGAACACCTTATCCGCTATCTTATGCGCCACGGTCACACAAGTCCGTTTGAAATGGCGGAATTAAAGTTTATGGTTTACGTTCCGATGGACGTATGGAGACAATGGGTGCGGCATCGAACGGCGAGTATCAACGAATACTCGACCCGCTACTCGGTTGCAATCGACCAGATGTATGAAGCGACGGAATGGAGACTGCAAGATCAGAACAACAAGCAAGGCAGCGATGGGCTGTTAAGCGAAGAGGACGCGGAAATGCTCTCCGAAAAGGAAGAGGCGTTCCACAAGGCGGCGCGGGAACTGTATGACGAGCGGATTAAAATGGGAGTCGCACGGGAGCAGGCGCGGAAAGACCTTCCTCTTTCGACATTCACACAAGCATACTGGAAGATCGATCTGAAAAACCTTTTGAACTTCCTCCGCCTCCGTTGCGACAAGCACGCGCAAAAGGAGATCAGAGCCTACGCCGATATTATCTTTGATATGATTAAAGTCCTGTTCCCGCTGACCTGGCGGGCGTTCGTTGAATATCAGAAGGAGGCGATCACGTTTTCTTTGCGGGATCAGATGGCAGCATCGTATTTGCTTCTGAATGTCATTTATGCCGTGCTGAAAACGGAACTCCCTGACAAAGACTTATCATCACACAAGACGATTATGCGCCGGTTGTTCAAGTTTATACCGGACGAATGGAAACAGGAGAATTGCCGGGAGCGGGACGAATTTTTGGAAAAAGCAGACCGCCTTATCCCATTCCCGGAAGGCTACGACGGGTTCGACCCGGTTAAAATTATGAGGGGGCAGGATGAAGATTGATATATTCCAAACAGCCCACTCCTACGATATAATTTACGCCGATCCCCCCTGGGCATATCTATGGGGCAAAGGAAAGCACGGCGGTAACTTCTGCCCGGAAAAGCACTACAAGACGATGAGCGTCGAGGAAATTTGCGCGATGGGGCCGGTGATTAAACGCCTGCGGAACAAAAACTGCGCCCTGTTTTTGTGGATCACGATGCCGTGTCTGCCGAACGCCTTTAAAGTGATGGACGCCTGGGGGTTCAAGTATAAGACGTGCGCGTTCACCTGGGTGAAAGTGAGGAAAGACGGTCAGCCGATTGCCGGGATGGGGTCATATACCAAAGCGAACGCCGAGCTTTGTCTCCTGGGGATGCGCGGCCACATCAAGTCGGCCGATAAGACGGTTCCGCAGATCGTAACCGCCCCCCGGCGCGGTCATTCCGTCAAACCGTTTGAGGTTATGGAACGGATCGAAAGACTGTTCGGAGCGGGGACGAAACGGATAGAACTGTTTGCGCGAAGAGAGGCGGAAGGTTGGGATTGTTGGGGAGATGAGGTATGAGTAAGAACACTCGTCACGTTGCAAAACAAGCCTCTGATTACACCGGAGAGCCTATGCACTATTTTGGTTCAATCACAATCTATTCCGATGAATCTCGGACGAAAAAAGAATGTGTGATTGAAGCTGAACAGGTCATTCAAAAAACAATGGACTGCTTTCAGGACGGAATCAGGAAGGAACTCGAAAGAATCGGAAGGCTGGACGATGATGAGTTTTGCACCGAAGTCCACGCCGGATTTTGCGAGTATATGAGATTTATTTTCAATAACGGCTGGCTCCGGGAATGGAGAAGGAACCCGGAGGACTATGGCAAGCTTGAGTAACGATACGGCCTACACAGTCGGAACTTTCCTTGTTTTCTCCCGGTAACGGTCATTGTTGACGCACCACCGGCAAGCCTCGTATGTTCCGATGGGAGTAAACGACCTCTTCCCGGTGAAATAATCTTCAAGCGGGATTGGGGCGGGAACGGTATCGGGCTTTCTAATCGCAAGCTCGTGAGCGAGAACGCACGGAGCAACGGTGTCTCCGAATATCGCGGCGTGAACTCCGACGTTGGTGCAGCAGCATTTAGGAAATTCGCTGAACCGCGTCACCGGCCAGATACAATGATTGTCGGTATTCCACACTTCAACACCTTTCAGGTAATCGGGACGGTCGTTCAGAGTCCAGCCCATTGACGGGCGGTGCGAAAGATGAATCTTGTCGAAATTCTTTAACGCGAACGCGATCCAGTTTTCATTGTCGTTGCTGGTTGTAATCTCAATCCGGTCGATTTTGCCGGAGTTTCGGAACACGTCAAGAATCGGCGTCCACTCTTTGATGCCGAGCAGGGACGGTTCCCCGCCGCTGAAAATCAGGCTGATGTTCCTGGTCAAGACGGAAACAAGCCTCTCCGCGTTTTGGGCAGTATATTCATACTCCGGCATATCCGCCATAGTCTTTTGCTGATTACAACACGGGCATTTTCTATTGCATTTTCCATTCGAGAAAATTTCAAATAACGCACCTTCACGATACGGGAGTCGGGAAAGCGGCCGGAAAATCCAGTAGGTATGAGCGGCGCGGTTGTCGCTAGTGACAAATTCGAGGGTATGCTCGCCCGGTTCGAGAGCATAAGTTTGAGTCGTTTCACCCTTAGCTGTAACCCATCCGATACTCTTCTCGTCGATAACCGCAAAAGAAGGTTTCCAGGAAGTCTCCTTAACCCCGTGCGCGGCGAAAACTTCTGTCGGCTCGCTGACGATGATCTTCACCTCGCTAGGCGCGTGAGCGAAGAACCCGTCGTAAATTTCACGGTCAAAAATATCGGGAATCTTTATATCGAATTTGCCGTAACCTACACGATCTGAAACAACCGCAACGCTTCCTGTCCGGGTGTCGCGGATTTTAACCGGCTTCCATGCGAGTTTATTATTATCCGCGCCGTTAATATCGCTTAATCCGGCAGCCTGACCGAACAGAGGCGGATAGGCCGCATAGGCTTTAATTTTTCCGCTTTCGTGCAGGGAGCCATAAGCCCAATCAATATGCCACCCCTTCTGCCAGTTAGGATAATCGTTTAACAGCCCAAGAGCTTTCTCCATACCCGTGCGCGATAAGGCGTACGCGTGCGTCCTGTTAGCGTTATATGGGATAACAAGATGATCGGATATTCGGACAGGCGGTTTTTTTGACTGGTAGAAATGCTGACATCCCAGATAGAATTGTTCCCAATCTTCGGGCAGTTCGGCAAGGGTCTGATCGAGAGCCTCGCGGTCGGCAAGAAGCTCCGCGTCGTCCTCAAAGATCATAATATACGAGATGTTTTCGGCATAGGCTTTTTCGATGATATTCCAATGCGACTTTAAGCACCCCCATCCGCCCGGTGAGCCGTTCCGCCAGTCTTTGGGCAGTTCAACGGCTTTTCCGTCAACCGCCGAGACACGTTCAATTTCCGGCAGGCCGAGCGGTTCGACGCTTTTCAAAAAACTCTCGTATCGGTCAGGTCTGCGGTCGAGGTTAATGAGGTAGATTTTAAAATCGGTTATTTTCATTGGTTGGTCTCCGTGTATGGAACGGCTGTTCAGCGGGCGGCTGAATCGTTAGTCTGTTCATAGCAATAGCAAGACGGATTACAATATATATGCCTGACGCATATATAGCCCGCGTCATTTATTATTTGCCCGTTCGGTTCATCGTTTACGGTAGCGTATCGGACGTGACCGTGGGCTACCTGCTGATCGTCTAATGGCCTATAACAATGCCAAACCTGGCATTTCCTGGCGGTCGGCAACCACTCGTGTTTAGTTGGTTCGGCGTATTTACATAACGTACTAATCATTATACATTACAAATTCTGATACCATTGGCGGTCTAGGGTTTTCGTTCACCTTTGCAACTTCGGTAATCAAATCTGATTCAGCCTGTTCTTCGCTAATAGTTTTGTATGTTTCATAATTATGGCCCTCTGAATTGTATAAATGGACTTTATGCCATAATGTCGAAAACCTGGCAGACCATTCCGTGACGCATAATCCGTTTTCGTCAACCAAAAACCATTGGCGAATCCTGTCGTGCCAACTGCCGTCGTCTCCTAATACAGACCAGGTATTATATTGAAAATCTTGGTTGAGTACAACAATTTTGATCCATCGTTTATATATTGTTGCGTTGGGAACAAACTGTGAAAAATCACACGGCGTTACTTCTAAATCAATATGTCCGTATAATCTAACACCGTAACCGACCCACACACTACTGTGTCCAGCAACAGCCCTATTGACCCATTGAGTTTCAGTTTCACCATTTTGTCTGGGAACAGGATAACGATTGTTTTGGTCAGTTGACACAGAGTCAAGTGTAATTTCATACCGAACCCCGGTAACGGTAACTGCATAGCGTTTATTCTGAACTTGGCTTGCGTCTATATAATACGTTTGTCGTTTATCTGAACACTTAACCCACGTTGCGTACATCGTTCTCCCGATAGCTTCGAAACGTGCAATATCTTCGTCTGCAAATAAAGTGTATCCATCAGGGCCTTGCCCGTAAGAATATGATGCCAACAGGTTTCCGTTCTCACGAAGCTCTGCAACGCCGTCTGAAAAATATGTACGATACTGTTGAGTGGCAAACGGACTTGTTGATACACCTTGAAAATCCTGTTCATATATCCAACTTTCCGTGCTACATAGCCATAAAAACCCATACTGATTGTCAGACCCAGTTTGCAACTTCCCTTCTTCCATAACCGTGGTAGCGTCACCCCAGGTTATGTTAGGGAACGGGCCGCCTGCTTCAATTAGCTCTTCGCAGGTTTTAATTTCCTTGTCACAACAGCAACCAACAGAAAACCTATATGCCATAGTTTACTCGCTCGGACACGCCGCTTCAGTAACCATCCATCCGTCAGTCGTGCGGTTTTTCATAATCAACACATTCGTTCCGCTTTCCAGACTTCCGAGAGGAACAGTAACGCTTTTAATAATCACGTTAGGCAATCCGTCCAAATGAACGTGGTTCGTTGATTCCGTGCAAGAGTTGTGAGTCCCTATTCTGTACACTCCTTCAAACGGCCCTATCAATGGGTCATATAGCAAAACAGCGTACCCGTTATTTTCTTCATCTTTGCTTGATTTATCTACAACAATATAATTGCCAAGCGGATCGTATTTAAATTTACTAGACGTTCCCAACGAAACACGAGACAAAGTTTCATTTCCACTATGGTTGTAGCGTCCGAAATATAATCCTTGTATTGATGCTTCACAAACTCCTTCTGCATTGGCTGGTTCTTCTGCAATAGCAACAACGGTATTTAAGCTAAGAGAAGTAGTAAGCTTGGAGCCTTTTAAAAGAAAACCATTCGTCAGATAATATTGTAAAAATTCATCAACGGAAAGATTGTCACTTGTGATACCTGTAATTTGTATCGGATCGCCTACGTCAATGGAATTGCCAGAAATCTTGACATAGATTTTTTTAACGGTCGGTCGGACTACTCCACCTCCCAGGGCGTCAAACTCCCCTCCTTTCCAACTGCGGATAAAACTGGCAACATCAGCACGTTTAATTCTCTCACCCATTGAAGAAGCCCTCTCCCGTCACCAGGGAATCATCATAGCCGAAACCGAAATAGGGAACGAACGGCCTGTACGGATAGACCTGTTCGACGGTCGCCTGAACAGGAGTCCTTGCGACGATCTTGCCGTAGTCGGACGACAATACGGTTTTGTTCTGCAAATACCAGATATAGTCCCATCCGCGCTTATAGAACTCGGACGATCCGAACGTGATCCACGCGCCCGGAGAAGTCTCAAACGCGAGGGTGATATTCCAGTAGAGAATCTTCGAGTCGCCGAAATTCAGCGTCGCTCTCTGCCCCTGGGAGACCCCGGTAAAGAGAACCGTTCCCGGCTCGAAACCGTAGAAATAATCTTCGTTCACGCTGCCGGTAAACTCGGCGAGACTGCGGATAAGCGAAAAATCGAGATTGCCTTCCAGAATCCAGATGTCCCGCTGAAACGTGAGATTGGGCCGTTTCACATCGACCCCGGAAAACTCCCCGTCATTCCAGCCGATACCGCCCGCGAAATCCCACCCCGTGCCTCCCCAGGCGTCGTGACTTTCAACGGTATAAAGCGACTGCTGAATATGGGACGTGCGCCCCTGCGTAGAGAATTGGAAGTTTTTAAGCTGAAGCTCCTGATCCGACCCGTTACTGCTCCGCGAGTCGTCGTATTTGCAGGAGACTTCCCAAATATCGGTGCCGGGGATCGGCTTTGCGGAAATGGATTTAAGGCTCATTCCCATACCGCCCACATCGCCTATGACGGGAAGATAGAGCTTGTTCTGATCCCGGAGCCATTGATAGGCAAGGTTCTTTACGGCGGTCATATCCGCCGCCGACACGTCGGGAGGATTGGTAAGCTCGTAGGCGATTTTAAGGTCGATTGTCGCCGTTGACTTCCCGCCCGCCTCTTTCGGGTTCTGATTATACGAAACCTCGAATTGAGGGGAGTCAACATTCATCCCATCTTGGAACACGTCTTTAAACTTCATTTACAAATACTCCCCGTTTGCCATATCCGCAACGTAGTCCTCGATATTGGAGAGGATCGTCGTCTGCTCTTTCATTTCCGATGTCATCGTCGAAAGCCCCTGACCCTGCGTTTCGTAGGCGTCGAACGTGCCTCTTGACGATAGGCTCTGGTTTACGTCCCATAACGGGCGAATACCCGCCGTTTGATAGGCGTTTATCATTAGAGCGGCGTCGGTGTAATCTTTATTAGACTTCCACGCACTTTCAAGCGACTGCTGCCTTTTATCTTTCAAAGCCTGAACTTCCGCCTCTGCCTTCTTGATCTTATCCTCATCGCCTTTTCGTTCGGCACGGGCAAGCTTCCTCTCTGCCACGCGGAGTTTGCGCGAATCCTTTTCGTACTGCCGTGCGTCGATCCTTCTGCGCTTTTCCAGTCGGTTGATATTAGAGACGGCTTTGCCGTATTCATTGGCAACCTTGTCCCGTTCGAGACTTTTAATGTCAGCGTCCAGAGACTTCGCCATACCTTCGTTGCCAACACGGCTTGCAACGCTTTTTTCGTATTCCTTCTGATTGATCTCCTGCTGAATACGGGCGTTCTCCTCGTCCCATCCAGTCGTATTGGTTCGGTATCGGCGGTCGTTCTTCTCCATCCGCGCTCTGCGGAGAATTTCCTTCCGGGTTTTCCCTGCACCCCCAGGCCAATATCGGATATTCATTCCTTCGCCGAAAGGACTCGCCTCTACCGACTGCCCGATCTGGAGCCGATCTTCCCGGTCGGCAAGTTTCCTGCCGTGCGACTGCGACTTGTAGACCTCTTCGACAAGCTTGCCCTCAAAGTCCCGTGCCGCCTCCTTGCGTTTAATGCCGTTCACAACCTTCGGCTCGTTCGACGAAACGATAGGCGTTCTCGACATTAAGGTTTCAAGATACTCCTGGGCATAAACGCCGTATTCGTCGCTCTCATCAGCCTCTTTGTATATTCTCAAAAAATCGTCGAGAAGCTTCCGGTAGTCACGGACGTTTGCGGCGGTCGGATTCGCCTCGATCCGCTTTGCGATATTCCCGCCGAAATAGAGTTTTGCCATATTGTCGAGTTCTTCCGGCAGGTTCGCCTTGTCAATGAGTTCTTCCCAGGGGAACATACGGGCAGCTTCCTTTTCGGAAAGCTTTTTGTTATCATCAATTTCCTCTGCGGCCTGAACGGCGTTCGATCCTATATCTTCGGCGACTTCCTGAACGTCAATCCCAACAGGTTCGGTCGGTTTAATGCTCGACGGTTTTTCCGGCTTAACAATCTCCTCGACCGCATCCTCGCGCTCGGTGATATGATTCTTATGCGTATCGTGAGACAGAACGCGCTCCTCCCACGGCTCCGCTAACGGACGGTAAACGCCGTCCGGCGCAAGATTGTAAGTCTGCCCGCGATAGGCAACGACATCTTCAATCGCAAAATCGCCGCTCTGCTTCTGCATAAGACCGCTAGAGAACGCGCTCTTGTCTAACAGCCCGTCTTTCAGCGCGGAAAGAATATCCCCCTTCTTCATATTCAAAAGCGGCATCTCCGCCTTTTTGCGTTCTTCTTCATACTGTTTTTCAGTCGCATCGGAGAACGACGGATTTTCAACATAGTCGCCGATTGCCTCATCGGTTCCTTCAATACGGAACGGCCTGTCGGCAACCTTGCCGAAATATTCCTGATCCTCTTTCAGAGCTTCCTCTTTTGCTTTATTTTTCTTATTATATTTCCGTTCTTTTGCGTCGTCCTTCAAATCCTCATACCATTCGGGAGCCTCCTCTTTCGGAGCCGAGCTACGGAAAATTCCGTATTCCCAATCTTTCGCCTTTTCAAGCTCTTCGTATTCCTTTGCAGTCTTGGCCCGTTCGCGTCTGCGCCACCGTTCGACTTCCTCACGATCTTCGCCTGCTTGTATTTTCTCTTCGGCTCTCTTGTCAATCGTGTTAAGTGCGGCCTGCCGCCTATCCAGAAGCCTATTCCGGCTATCCTCATATTCGTTTCCTAAACCGTCCTGGCTTTCAATCTGATACTTCGCAAGTTCATAGTTGCGATCCATCTTCCGTATGATTTCCAACAAGTCCTCGTGCGTACGGTTCTGCGTGCGTCGCAAAGTTTCCTCGCTCGATACGCTTTCCGAAAACCGCTCTTGGGCTGTCACAACATCGCCGATCCGCGCAAGGAGGCTAATCATCTCTTCGAGGCTTTCCGTCGCCTCGTTCGCCTTTGCGTTCAGATAGGACTTCCGTTCATCTTCGGTAAAAATCCTGTCCTTGCCGGTCTCGTCCTTTACGAACGTCTTGTTTCCGTTCCCATCCTCTTTTCCGTCGTAAATCTTAAATCCATTGTTTCCCGCCTCGTCAATCGCGTCGATATAGCCGTTCAGAATATCATTCTGTGTTTTCTTGTACTGGTCGGAAAGCTCTTTAATACGGTCTTTGATAATGGTCGTCGCTTCATAGCTGGCAAGATCACTCCATTTTGAAAAATCAAAGTCAACGGCGGTTCCGTCCATAAGAGCTTTTAAGTATGCCTGCTCGAACTCATCCAGGCGCGTGAGCATAAGGCGGCGCATCGTCTTTTCCGCCTCGCCTCCCTCGTCAGCCTTGCTGATAAGACTGAAGCGGAGGTTTTGAACGGCCTGCGTGAAGTCGCCCGCGCTACCGATCCGGCTTTCGCCGAGCCGGTTCTCACCGAGATACCCTAGCTGACCAAACAGCCCATATCGGGTATTATCAGCATCGGCGAACCCCGCGCCTTTCGCGTAAAGGTCGGGATGCTCGTCCGACATTTTATCCTGTATCTGCGAGAGAACCTCACCGTTGGCTATCCGCTCATCCTGCACCTGGGTCAGCGCGTTAGAAACATTCCAGCGGTACTCCCTGAAATTACCCTCATTCATTCCCGTGTACGGGTGACTGTACACCTCTCTCAAAACGTCGCTGACCGACTTTATGTTGATCGGCGCAAGGTAACTCCTGTCCGGGTATTCCTGGGAGACCGACGCAAGGCCGCTGTCGTCCAGGTCGACGAATCCGCCGGAATTACGGAGCCGTTGCTCTCCGCGAATGTCGAACTGTCTCTGACGCATATCCTTTAAGTTAAAATACAAGTCCTGCATAGAACCGGCAAGGTCTTTCCAGTCCCCCTCATTCTCGATAGGAACAACCATCCTATTCCCGTTGGCGTCAGTTATCGTGATCGGGTGCTGCCCCTTCTCGCTCATCTTTTTGAGAAGGTCTTTTCGGTGATGCCAAACGTCGGGAACGAACCTCGTCTTTCCGGGATAAGCGGGAAGGGGGAACGCCCCCTCTTTCTCCATTATGTCGAACCAGTCATCCCGCTCGAAAAATCCCTCGCCGTATTTATCGAGAACCTTTGTCGCGTCAAACCCCTTTTTGAATAACTCAAAGCTCGGCCTGAAGTAGTCCCAACTTCCGTTCTCCGTCACGCCGAGAACAGACCAGTCTATCTTTAAACCGAGATGATTGAACTTTTCTTGAAGCTTTTTCTCCGTCTTTTCGATATTCTCATCCAACTCGTCCAGGGCCGCGCTGTTCGCCGCGTAAGCCCGCCGATTCTGTTCATCCCTCAATTCGTTCAGCTTCTTCTGCTCATCGACAAGCCCTTCGACTTCCCGCGTCGCACGGTTGACAGACAGACCGAGATCGCCGTACTTCTTTTGAAGGTCGGAGATAATGTTCGACGCCTCTTCAAGATCGTCGTTTGACTTCTCCTGCATCCTCTGAATTTCAGCAAGTCTCCTCAACTGCTGCTCGTCCTCCGCAAATCCCCGTTTCAGTTCATCGGCCTTTTCCTGCGACCCGGTTTCGAGCCGCAAGTCGCGGTTCCGCTTGAACAGATAGAACAGCCCGCCGAGGGCAAGAGTCACGGCTCCGATCACGGGGAGCCACGCGGTCAGCGTCCCGGTGACAACTGCGGCGGAACGGGCAAAAACGGCGGACGCCCCCTGGGAAAGCATAAACGCCCGTGTCATTCCGCGCACGGCGATAACCGTTGAACCGAACGCGGTCACGAGCTTCTTGTTAATGGCAATCGTCGCGGCAATCGTGAAATTCATCCCATTCCACATCGAGGCGATAACGCGCAAGACCGCGCCGAGCATAAAGAACTTTGCGCCGACAAGAGCAAGGGACGCGCCGAGCTTGACATACTGAACCACAATCTGCTTATTGAACTTGAAAAAAGTTATCAGATGGTTAGCGGTCTGCTGAATCCACTTGCCGAGAGCCTTAAGCTCTTCCGTCACCGACTCCGCGATGACGTTCCCAAGCTCCTGCAAGGCGGAGATCGTGATACGGATAGCACCGCCGATCCCTTCATCCATCTGTTTCGCGGTTCGTTCGGCTTCGCCCGCGCTGTTCATAATTGCCTCGAACAGCTTAACATACTGATCCCCCGCCGAGGTCAGTTTCGCACCCCCGGACATTGAACGCAACCCGAACGTCTTATGGAGCCATTCCTGCCGCGTCAGCGCATCCCATCCGCGACGGTTCATTTCCGCGTTAGCCTCCGCAAGAAGCGTTCTCAAACTTTTAACCTTGCCGCTGGCGCGGTCTCGCAGGTCGATACCGAGACTTGCAAACTGCTTCTGAACGTCAGCACCGCCCAATCGGGCGAGAATGTTTCGCAGGGAGGTACCCGCCATTTCGCCTTTAAGCCCCTGGTTCGCAAGGACGCCGACATAATACGCGACTTCCTCAATCGCCATTCCGAACTCTTTGGCAACAGGCGCGGCGTATTTGAACGAAACGGCAATATCTTCCAGAGTTTGCGACGAGTTGTTTGCGGCGGCGGTCATCACATCGACGATCCGCTGCGTATCCTTCGCTTGCAACCCGAACTGCCGCATCGCGTTCCCGGTAATCTCGGCGGCGGTCGACACGTTCGTTTGAGTCGCACGGGCGAGGTTCATAACGTGCTTAATCATTCCGTCGATCTGTTTCGGATCAAAACCAGCGCGTCCCAGGTTCGCCATCGCTTCGGCGACCTGCTGTGAGGTAAACGAGGTTGTCTTGCCTATGAGCCTTGCCTTGTCAGAAAGCTGTTCAAACTCCTTCGAGCTTGCCCGCGTCACGGCGCGAACGAGACGGAGGGTGTCGTCCAATTCGGCGAACTGCCGGACAGCATACACGATAGGGGCGAGCATCGCCGCGCCCATACCGAACATTTGAGAGCCGATGTTCGTGAGCTTATTGGCAAACGCCCGCATTTCAAGCTCGCAACGCGCAAGCCCGCGTGTAAGCTTGCTGTCATCGACGACAAGCTCGACCCAGGCTTTCGCCGCTTTCATTCCGCCGATATTGCTTCCGACACTTCCGCTCATTTGCTTTTCTGCCCCTTTGAACTGAAAAGGGCCTTTGCCATATCAAGCGACTCGCGTGAATACGGCAAGACCCTTCTGCGTTTCTCGTCCTGTTTTGCGACGGGATTGAACTGCGCGGCTGTATATGTTTTTCCCTTCCGCGTATTGTTGACGTTTGCGATTAGAGCCATAAGGTTGGATATGGTTTCCCAATCTCTCTCCCTCTGGGCTTCCGCCATCGTCACCAACTGCCGCATCGTGAACGGGAAGGGGGAGACGCCTAACCTTCCTGCGAGCCGCCAGATGAGGTCGTGAGCGTCGCCAATTCGCTCCGAACGCTGCGGGAAATCCTCTCGATAGCCCCTTTCGAGTCGAGTGCGTTTATCTCCGCCTCCGCCGCCCTTATTCCGGCTTGGATCAGTTCCTGCGCTTTTTGAATGGCGGCGGCCGTGTCCGGTCGTCCGCTCTCGCGGGAAAAATTTACCCAATCCGTAAAAAACGCCTCCTGCGCGGCGATAATCGCATCGCCGGAAAACGACTCCCAAATCTCATTTTCGCTCGCCTGCTTGTTGCTGTATTTCACGATCTGATACAGCACTTCAAGCATTTTGTAGCGGTTCTGAATAATGTCCTGCAAGGTCGTATTCCCGTTGGTGTACGGTTCCAGCAGGTCAATATTCATCGAGTCTTTGAGATAGAGAATGAGACCATAATTGAGCGTGAACGTCCATTTACGGTCTTTCTTGTCAACATAAAATCCCATATCTAGCCCTCTTTCTTTTCCAGGATTTTAGATCATCAGGTGCCGGAACCGCTGCCGGACGAACCGAGAATTTGGCTAATCCGAGACTGTTCGCTCGAACCTTCTGAAGTCTTGTCCGGGTACCATCCGTAGGATTGAGTCAGGCTCAATTCAACGTCATAGGTAATCGCATCTTCCAGAGCTTCGCCGCGGTTGCAGGAAGTAACCGACCATTCGCCGACGATCCCCTCGCCGCCATCCGCTTTGGAAGCGTCCAGGAAAGCCGCGCCGATAAGGTCGCCCGAAGCGTTCAGGAAGTTGTCAAGAATGATACCGGCGTCGGTATCGCCCTTGAATTTAATCATCTGAAACGAGGCGGTCGCCTCGCGCAGCGTCCCGACGTTGGCACGCCATCCGTCGTTGCGCCGGGTCGTCACGTCAGCCGTTGCGCGGGAGAAGTTCAGGGTAACGTCCTTGACGTTCTGAAACTCCTTCCCTTCGACATACAGCTTGGCGTTCATACCAAGATAAACACCTTCAATAATTGCCATAGCAATATTCCTTTCAGTTTAGAGGGGGACTAGCCCCCGGTAAAGTAAACCTTCTGTTTTTGCGCCTGCTCCCAAAACCGCGCAAGCTGACCCCGCGCAATCCAGAAAGCGGGACGCATATACGGACGTTCAGCCAGAGTGACCGAACCGATAAACTTCGGCCCCCACAAAAAGGTTTCGTTCGCCTCGACGCGCCGCAGCTGTTCGGGCGTTCTGATCCGCGCAAAAACGACATCATAGTAATGCCCGTTCACGGCACGGACTTTTTTCAGGCCGCGTTTCCCTTCGGTTCCCGGCCTGGGATCGCCGTAGCGGATCGCTCCCGTATCGCCGATCTTCCGGTCTCTCCGCCTGGGATTCGGAACATTCGTCAGATGGGAGCCGTATTCAAGCTTGAACGGAACGTAATCGCTCCGTCCCGGCATTTTTCGGGGGCCGATAACGACGGAGTTGCGGCTCGGATCAAATCCGAAAACGATATTTGACGGCCCGTATTTCAGGCCGCCGGAGCCGGAACCTTCCAGCGCGTGAGCGTGAGGGGGGCGGCCAGGAGCGGAGGCGTAATTCTTGTAATTCGCTCTCCGGGTGGGCGGTACGTTCTTCATTGAACGCCGCGCCACTTTCCGCGTATATCCGCCGAATTTCGCCAGCACGATCCGGTCAATGTCACGGACTCGCTTCTTAACATTGTCGCTGTTAAAAAACCAATCCTTAACGACAAACCCGACCGAAAAATTCAGATCGGGCAGATTCGTAACAGGCGGAAGCCCCTTCGCTCTCAGCTTATTGAATACAGGATTAAGCACTTCGCCGGACTCCCAACTTATACACCACGCTCAACACGCAGGTAAACGCGGAAAACTGGTTGATATGCTCAAAGTAGTAAAGCGGCGCGTTTTGAAAGCTGACGGGTATCGCCCCCCGCACGTTCGGCAGAGGCGCGTCGGCCACAAAAACAGCGATTTCATCGGCAAGCGTCGTCATCGCGTCGATTTCAGCGACGCGGTTCAGCTTGTCGATATGCTTTACTATCCCTACCTGGACGGTTACGTTCCATTCCCACATATCGCGGCTCGCACGAACGCGGGCCACAGAGTCGGGCGTCACGAAAACCTCCAGGCTCCTCACGTTCTGGATGTCGGTGCGCGGAACAGGCTCAAAAACCGGGACGAACGGCATCGAAAAATCGTTTTTCGCCGCCAGCGCGTTTACCAGGTCTTTGGCAATATCAACCGCTACGCTCATTCCGCGTCACCCACGAATTTAACGTGAATCCTTCTCGCCACTTCGTAACATCCCTCGCACCATCTCCACGCCACAATACCGGCGTAGTAACGGCTCGAAAAATTGTTCACTTCGTAAACTTTCCCTCTCGCCGTGATGCGGTCTCCGGCCACAGGATCGACCGGCAAATCCTCCGCAGGCACGATGAAGTCGAGCGACCCGTCCTCAACGGTCAGGTCAAGCTCGTCGTTGCTTGCGACACGATCCGTCTTGCAGGGGACGGCTCGAATCTGATATTGCCCGGACTCGTTCCGGTAGACAGCCTCAACGGAGCTTGTCTCGATCCGTTTTAACGTCAGCCATCGAAGCCCGGACTCCATCAGATTCATACAGCCCAACTCCTCTATCAGCCCGTGGCGTTCGCATAACCGGCGTCGCCGCCAGGTTCGAGACGGACTTTCACGGTCGTTGACCCTTCGCCAGCCGCATAAGCGGCGCGTCCGGCGTAAAAGGTGCCGGAACCGCCTTCGGCGACAGCATATCCGGCCCCCTTATTCCAGTAGACGGGTGCGCCCTGGGTAAAGGTAACGCCGGTATTGACCGGGATTTCCCAAACGTCTGTAATGGCAATCGCGCCGAGTTCACCAGCGGGAATATCGTTCTGCGCGACGCCGACAAAAGTTCCGGCGACAACGACAGTTCCGGCGGCCACGGTAGACGTGTCCCCGTTCGTCCAGTCGAGAATGTCGCCTTTCTGAATCAACCTAGCCATTCTTTATGCTCCTTTCCTATCAGGCGTCACCCGCAACTTTGAGGATGCCGCGATAATCCTGTTCCTTCACGCCGAAGTCGAGATAGCCCCGGAACTGAACGCCGAGGGTGTTGAAGTCGGCTTCCGCACGTTCGACGGTCGGACGGTCGATACCGCCCAGGAACGCAATCTCGAACGACGGAATACGGACGGGGTTCGCAATCAGGTAATACGCGGTCGTCGAACTGCCCGTAAGAGCCGAACTCGACAGATACGGCGAGCAGCAGACCTTGTATTTCCCCTGATGCGGGTTCTTGTTCGGGGAGGGTTTATTCGACGGGGTGACTTCGTTCACCATCGTGGCGGTCATCAGAAGCTCGGCCTGGGTCAGAAGCTCAGGCGGAACGAGCAGAATTTCAGGACGCGCAACAATGGGCCGTCCGTTCGGGCCGGTCTTTTTGCGGAACACGACTTCGGCGGCGGTAAGCCCGTTGATCGAAAGCGGATTGTTCGCAAGATACGAGCCGTTCCCAGGGCTGAAAAACTTGCCGTTGCCGGTGAGGGCCGGATCGAGAACCAGCCCCCAAATCGCGTCCGAAATCGCCTGTCCCGCGCCGAGACCGATCTGGAACGGAATATCGAACAGCGCACCGAGGTCGTCGTCAATAATCATCTGACGGGTGAGGCTGAACATAATCCCGTAGGTGTCGATCTTCTGGGTGTAGGACTCTTCCGAAACCTTCCCGTGTTTAAGCTCGCCGCCTCGCGGAACCTTCTCAAACACAAAGTCGGAGTTCATCCGATACCGGGTATGAACCTTGAAATCGGAAACCGCGCCGACCTTGAAGCACTCGCGCCAGCAGTCGTCAACGGCTTCATACCCCTGCAGAAGAACCTTGTTCGCGTTGTTCGACAGAATCCCCGGAAGGGAAGTCGCGTCAAACGCCGCGTGGAGCCATTCGCGGGTGTCCTGCCGTGCGTTCGGAAGGTGCTGATGACGGCCCATTCCCGCGCAGAGTTCAAAATACTCGCGCAGGCCGCACCGGGCGTGATCGTCGGCGGCGGTCAATTCCTGGTCGGAATACTTCTTCTCGTCTTTCGTCGAGAAAAGCCCGCAGGAGCGCAGGGCGATAATCTCGCCGGTGCGCTGGTTAAACTCACGATCCTCTTTGGCGTGAATCGCCGGAGCGGGAGCAGCCTGGGGCTTAACCGCTTTGAGCATCGTCAGTTCAAATTTTTCCGGCGTCCACCCTTCGCGCACGGCCTGGGCCTGAAGCTCGTCAGTCCCCGGCATCGCAACGGAGCGGATTTTGCCGATACGTTCAAGCTCGCGGGCATACTCTTCCCGCTGCGCCTGAATGTCGATAGCCGGTGCGGGATCGGCGGCCTGCACCGGTTCAGCCGGTTCGGCTGCCTGAACGGGCGTTACCGCCGTGTCAACCGTCTCCGGCTCGATAACTTTGGTGTTATCATCCATCTCATTGGTCTCCTTCGCCACAATCGCGGCGGTGTTCGGATCAGCCCCGTAGTCCACGAAACTGATCTCCTTCAAGTTACTTTTCCGGGCAACGGTCAGCGGCCCCTCAAAAACCGCGCCGTTCACCTCAACCGTCTTTCCTTCGGGGATATACTCCTTCTGCGTGACATACGCCCCGATGGACGCCTGCCACGGAAACCCAAGTTTACCCGAACTCGCAACCGTCCGTGAAAACTCGTTGTCGTGCGAGATAAGCCCGTTGGCTATCAAATGCCCGTCTGCGACGATAACCTCTGTCGTATGACCGATCCTCTGTTCCGGGTTATGGTCGAGGCGAATAGGAATCCGCTGCGTGATTTCCATACCCGCCAGGTCAACCACTACCGGATTGGAAAAATTCCTCTGATGAATCGGAATTCCGGTATATGCGGTCATCGTGAAAGTCGGGACTTTGTTTTCGGTGCCGGACTCGCCGGAAAACTCCACCAAGTCCACCTTGCCGTCAAAAAACAATTCGTCACTCATCTTCTGTATCTCCGCTTGTCTGAACGTCTGCGGGCGCAAGCCCAAGCTCGTCCATCAATTCCCTTTCCTTTGCGATCTGCCGGAACTCGACTTCCCAATCTCGTCCCTGTTTCGCGTATTCGGCGGCGTAGCTCGTCGACATATTCGCAAGCCTGACCGCCTGGGCGTCGGCCTCTTTTTTCGGGTCGACGTGTTCAAATCCGTCGTACATCCAGCACGGCCTCACATCGGCGAACTTGCCGGGCGAGAATCCGTTTGCCAGGGAATACTCCGCCAGCCATTCCGTGAATACCCGGTTGAGTATCGCCCGCGAGCAGGATTGTTGGTTAATCCGTATCGCCCGGTGATACGTCTGGTGATCGAGCCGCCCGGAAGCGTAGTTATGCCGGGACGAATCGCCCGAAATGACGTTGACCGGAACTTGCAGACACCGCGCAATCTCGCCCAAAACCTCCCGCTTGAACTCCGCGTAGGTCGTTACGGGCTGTTCCGGGTTGAACTGCCCCATCTTCCACCCGTCCGGCAGAACCGTCATCGTCCGTTTGGTAATATCAACCATATCGAACGGGACGGCTTTAACCGCCGTTTGCGTCGCGGGATTGTCGGTGTAAAGGATCGCCGCGTAATCAGCCGCCGTTTCCGCCGCCGCAATCGTCGCAAGGGTGTAACGCCGAAGCTGAGCGAAAAGCGGAAGCGCGGAGGATATTTCCGATACGCCCCGATGCTGTTCGGGACGGTCTTTGCGGAACCAATGCACCATCCAGCGTGCCGAAACCCGATCCCATACCGGAGCGGCTGAAGCGCAATTCTGACTTCCTGGGTGTTCGTTCATACACTCGTATGAGACCGGATTGCCCACAGAGTCGATTATAACCCCGTCCACATTGTTCGGACTTGGCAACATTTCATAGCTGGCGCATACCCGGTCGCACTCGACCGGCACAAGCTCGAACTTCACCGGCCCCGCCAGGTCGGGATTGAGCACGAGAAGCCCGAAAGCCTCGCCGTCCCCCACTTTCGCCTGCGCCATCGTCGTGAGCTTTTCGACAAGCCCGGTCTCTTCCGCCCAATCGCCGAACGCGCTTTCCAGGCGGTTCTCCCACTTCTCCGAGGGTGCGCCGAAAAGCTGCAAGCGCGGCCCCGTGCCGATAGTGTCCGAGGCGTAGGTCAGCACCAGCCCCTTCGCGTAGGTATTATTGGCAATCTCATAACGCGCCCGCTCGCGGAGTATCTTTCTCACGGCGGGATTCGCCGCCGCGTCAGCCGAAAACGGATCCGTCAGCCTCCAATGTCTCGCGTTTTCCGGGGTCGTCATCGCCGAGTCGTACCGCGCCCGGACGATACCGGCGTTTTCGGAAAAACGTGCCGGACGAACAGCGCGGCCAGAGGGCGGAACCGCAACTGCCCGCCCGACACTTACATTCAAGTCACCGGCGTCGCCGTTAAGAACAAACATCAGTCAATACTCCCGTCAGGTCTGAGCTTTTTGAACGTGACTCCCAGGCCCTTCTCGTCGGCCTGCTCCTGTTTCCGCAGGTATTCGGCGGCTTTCAGGAGGTCGTTTATCGAGTGCGTTTCGACTTCCCCCTCATCGCCTTTAACCCTCTTCGGATTCGCCAGAACATTTTTAATAATTTCCAGAATATCATTATCCATCGCTTCTCCCGTTCCTCTTCTGCAACGATGAAAAACTCACCGGCCTGTCGTCCCTTGCTTCCTCGTTCTGTTTCGCCTCGCGCCTTGCTTTCTGCATTTCCGAAAAACTCACCGCCTGAACCGACGAACTGAACGCCCTCGGATCGGCGACGGTTTTCAGGCTCGCGCCAAGCATACTCGCGCCAACCGCACAGCCCACCAGGCAATCGAGCCAATGGTTGTCGTAGGCTCCCGGTTTCAGCTTCCATTCATTGACGACGCGCTCTTTCGCCGTAACCGGCACGAAATACTCCGCCGAAAGCTGTTCGGCAAGCATAATGTGGGCTGTCGGTTCGTGACCGTAGAGCGAAAGGCATCCCTTGTCCCCCATCGGCGTGGCAAGACGCGCCTGCACAAAGCTCTTCCAGTAATTCGTGTCAACCAGAACGTGCCGTATCGCCCGTTTCCCTTTCAGGCTCGGTATCAGATAGTGAAACCCGAACACGTCCCCTTTCGCTTTCCTGTATTCCGAAAACGGTATCGACGACGCGCCGATATATTTCCCGTGCGACGGAAGGATAAGCTGAGAAAACCGGCTCTGCCTGCAAAACTGATAGATCACGTCGGTCGAGTCGCCCCAGTTCGCGTCGATCATCAGTTGCGAAACCTTGTATTCCGCGCCCTTGATAACGCCGTGATAGACCCGCGTGAGTATATCTTCCGTCAGGTCTTGCAGTCCCGCATAGAGCCACCCTTCCAGCCCCTTGCCGGGATATTTCTTCGACAGCGGCATCGACAGGCTCCGCAGCGTGAACCGCGTCCGTTTCTGATCGGGATAGGCTCCGTAGTCGATAATGTAGCCCGTGAAGTTGCTCTCCCAGGCGCAGACCATCCAGAAGAGAACGTCTTTCTGAACGTCGATAAAACAGGTCAGATGTTGGACGTGTTCGGGAACTCTCTTATGCGGCGTCCCGTTTACCTTCTCCATTATCTCCGACTCGGTGAGGCACTCGTTCTCCGACTCCTGGCGGAGCGGCTCGTTCTGGTATTCCGCAAAAAAGGCGGCCTCGTTGCGAAACTTCAAATTCATCGCGTGCTGAACCGCCGAAACCTCGTCGAAGTTGTAACGCTGCTCCCAGGCGGGACGCGCCCCCAAATCCATCTCTTCCCGGTGTTCGATATAGAAGTCGGTCGCGGCTTTCCCCGTTCCGTCGTTCCGCAAATCGGCGACGCGAATCCGGTTGTATTCGTCCCACAGCTTCTCGTTGCGCGGGAATGAATACATCATCTTGAACCGCTCCCCCTTCCAGTCGGGGTTTTTCTCGCGGTCGAGAATCATATCCGCCAAATCGCCGGCGCGGATAACCGTACACGTTATCAGGCCGGCAATCTTCTTTCCCGGCCCCGCCATACCGAGGATGTCCCCCGTAATGACCTGAAACCGCCGCTCGCATTGGGAGTTCGACCACGCCGAATCGGTCGTCTGCGGATCGTCCACCAGAGCCAGGGAAGGGCGCATAACGCGCCCGTCCGGGGTCGAAATCTGCTGACCCCGAATCTCGCTCCCCTTCATCCCGGAAGAGGAAATCACGCACCCCGAACACACGCTCCCCGCAATCGTCGGAAACACAAGATGATCGCTCGTCCAGTCAATCCGCGTAAATTCGCCGTTATACCGCTGCGACCTCTGCCGCGTCGCTATCCGTTCGAGCTTCTTAACGGGATAACAGACTTCGGGGAAATCTTCGGCGAGAAGCGGGTTCGTTTCAATCCACGTCTTAATATCTTCAAGCCCGTCCCGCGCCTTTTCGCTCGACCCGGCGATATAGACCGAAAACAGACAATGACCGTAAAGGGCCGCCCACAGCAATCCGACTTTCGTTAAGGACGACTTGCCGCTCCCGCGAGGCATCGCAAGCGCAAAAAGCAGGCCGAAAAGAACGGCCTCCTGAATCTTCTTAATCGCTTTCAGGTGATCGTCCGACCAGGGAAGGACAAAAACGTAGGGGAAATATTCCTTGCAGAACAGCCCAAAATCGTTTCGGCATCTCTCTTTCCGTTCGGGATTGACGACTTCGGGAAGTTCGCCGATCTCCGACGCGGCGCGGGCTTCGGCGGCGGCCTTCGCCTTGACAAGCACTTTGAGCCGTTCGTAGTTCGCGGCCTTCTTGTCCTGCCTCACATACTCCCCGACAAGCCAAGCGGCATAGCGGGGAAGGTTGAGCTTTCCGCTGACAACCGAAATCTTCTCACGCGCCGCCCGGACGTGCATACGGAGCTTATAGGCCGAAATGGGCGTAGGAGTCCCCGTCCGTTCAACCTCTTTGAGAAAGGCTTTCGGCTCCATATCCATTCCGGGTTTAAGCTCCGCCGCCGCCGTCATTTCACAAACACCGCCATATACGCGAGAAGCTCGTAAAATCCGATCTCCCCGTTTTCGTTGATTAAATTCCCTTCCAGGGACGCCTTTCGGATCGCTTTCGGATCGACTTTCATTCCGCTTTCCTTCGCAATCCATTCCGCCATATCTTCCGGCGTCTTGTAGATGTTCTCCCCTTTGCTACTGCCCATCCTTCTGATGTTCCTCCAACGCCCCTATCCGCTTTTCGTGGCCGTCCACCTGCTCCGCAATCGAGTCCTGCTTCGCCTTGATCTCGCCTAGCCCTTCGTCAACGTCCTTGAACCGTTCGCCGAGCCAGCTTCGCAAATCGTTGATCGCGCTTGCCAGGGAAGGTATCGTTTCCGAAAATCCGACGAGGACGCGGATCATCCGCTCCTCCCGTTCGCCGCTCACCTTGTCCCGGTCGCGCATCGCTTTCATCACCGTTGAGACGGTCATTCTGAACCATATCAGGACGACCACGACCAGCAGGACGATCAAGCCCCACTCCCTCTCGCGTGCGACTGCGCTGACCGCTTCGCCCGCCGCGCCGACCGATTCCGCCGCCCCTTCTTCAACCGCCCACAGCAACAGATTGAACATACCGCTCCTTATCCTTTCAATTTCAATTCCATCGCAAAACTCGCGTCGTCCTGCCGCCAGCACCGGGGAAGGGGAACAAAAGGCTTGCCGTAGTTTTCGGCAGTCGAGCAGAAAAGCTCACATTGTCTCTTTGTCACCCAATACCCCGACTTCGGCTTGCCGGTCGAGTCCGATTCGTAAATGTCGCCGTGCGAGTTCTGAATGTAGATATACTCTTCTCCATTCACTTCCGTCCAGCACCCCGCGGCACATTCCGCGTGTCCTCCCGTCGTCACCCTCCCGGCTGCGGCCATTCCGTTTTTGTCCTTCTCCGCCGAGGCGTAAAACTGCGCCGAGCCGAACGCAAACGGAACGCAGGCGCGGGACAACCGGAACCACATATCGGGCGTATTGTCGGCGATATAGCAGATCGCCGCCTTGAACTTCCCGGCGTCCGGCTTCTTTTCGCTGTAATCGCGGGGCGTCGACCGGTTATCCGAGCCGACATCCTCCACCGAAAACGCGCCGATCCCGTTCAGAAGCTCGCCCGACTGAAACATCGTAACGCCCTGGTTCGTCCAACCGCCCGTCGCGCCGTAATGGGAATATATCGGATTGAACGCGGTATATTCCACCGGGTTCCCTTCGGCAATCGAAATGAGCGTATGGTATTCCAGAGCGTGAGCCGTGGCGGTCGATCCGCACGACGGTATCGGCCCCTGGTTCCAGACGACAATATCGCTCCGCCGCCACTTCGCGGGGACTTCCCGATTGATAAGCCACGGATAGAAACAGTACCCTTTCTTCCGCAGAGCGGCGAAAAATTCTATCCGTTCGTCAATCCAGTCCTGAAACACCGAGTCGTCGGCGATAATGGGCTGTTCGTCCGGGTTATCCCACAGATATTTAATCGGAACCGCCGACGCCACCGCCCGCGCCTGGGCGAGCCGCCCCTCGTCGTCCAGCGTGACAAGGCCGCATACAAGCTCAGTCATTCCGCGCCCCCTTTCAGCTTCTTCGAGGCGTCCGAAAAGGCGTTCCCGATAACCTCATACAGAGCGGCAACCTCGTCCATCGACCCGATCTCCAGACCCGCCACTTCGTTCGTCAGCCCTTTGAAAAAGTCCTCCCACGAATCGTCGGCGGCAAGGAGAATCTTCTTTTTCAAAAAAGCGAGCGACCGCCCCGGAGTCGGGGTCTGGCCGTCAATCACCGCGTCGGCGGCGTCGTAGAAGCAGTCGGCGAGAGCCTTGACCGTCGCAGCGTCCGCGCCGCCCGGAATGTTCCCCTCCACCCACTTGCCGACGCCGTTATACGCCGAGGCGAACGACCAGTTTATTCCCCTGTCCTTCCGCCCGTCCTCCTTCTTGAAGTCCGGCATAATATCCGGGATGATCTTCTTCGGCGTGAGCATAAACCGGTAGTAGTCAACCGCTTTCCCGCCGATATACCGAATACCGTTCACGGCGACGGGAAACAGGAAAAAGATTATCACGCCGTAAACGAGAATCTTCACAAACGGACGCTTCCGCTTAACCGTTTTCTTTTCCTCTTTCGGCTCCTGTTTCACCGCCGTATTCTTCTTTTTCGATGCCATAGCCAATCCCTCTCATTGAAAAAATTATAAACCCGCGCACCCCTGCGGGACGGAAAACCGCGTCATAGATAGTCGAACCACGAAAGCGACTGCTGCACCCCGTAATTGTCCTGATACTTCCTCGATGCGTAGAGCCGGTCAATCTTCCCTTCCGGCGTATGGAAATAAACCTGGGCAATCTCCGTATTCCGGTATATCCGTATCGGATGGACGGCGGAAAATTCCAGCGTCCAATGCCCCCGGAACCCGATGTCTCCGAATCCCGCCGAGACGTGAACGAACAGGCCGAGCCGTGCGAGACTCGACCGCCCCTCAATCATCGGAACATACTTATCCGTCCACGTCCTTTCGACCGTCGCGCCCAGGTACAGGCGTCCCGGCTCCAAGACAATCCCCTCTTCCGGGATGTCAAGATACTGGTATTCGTTCGGATTCTTAACGTCCAGTATCTTCTCCGTATAGATGATCAGCTTCCGTCCGAGCTTCACGTTGTAGCTGTTCGGATTAAGCTGACGCCGATTGAACGGGTCAATCTCAATGTCGCCCCGGCTCACCGCCGAAGCAATCGCGCTCCCGGTCAAGACCCCCACTACTCACCTCTCTCCCTTAAAACGGAAAGGAGCAGCCCCCGCAGCCGGACAGGGTAGTTACCCGTCACTTGCCCGACCTCGTTCACCCCCGAATAGACCTTGACCGTCGGAAGCGACACAATTCCGCCCGCCTCCTGGCAGAGACCGGGCCTCGCGTCGATATTGACCTGCCAAAACGCCACCGCCTCGTGTTCGGCGGCGAGTTTTTCAAGTTCCGGCAGGAGAGCTTGGCACGGGCCGCACCAGTCGGCGGTAAACTCGACGACCGCGACATCGGCGGCCGAGATCATACTGCCGAGCGTATCTTCCGCCGAAGGGGTCAGTAAAACACCGTAAGCCACGCTGCACTCTCCTTTCTCCGGTTCAGCCTCCGGCACCGGCACCGATGCGCCAAGCTCCATTTCCGCAGCCGGACGCGCCGGAAATCCGACCGAAAAATCAAGAGGCTCCGCTACCGGAACATCCGCGCCGCACCCGCCTATCAGGGCAAGCGCAAGCAGTATCAAAAAACAGACCATTTTCGCCCTCTCGCCTGTTTCGTTATTTCGCCGCGCCGCCGATGAGGGCAAGCGCAAGCGTCAGAAAAACAAATATCCTAATCATTTTCCGTCAGTCAGATTGTCGATTTTCTCTTTCAGAAATTTGTTAAGTTTCGAGATTGCCTCTTTGAGTTCGGTGTCCGTGGTAAGAACGCCGACCCACACGCCGACCAAGATGCCGAACGTCATAATCGTATTGCAGATCGTAAGAAAGTTAATCATTTTCCATCTCCCAAATATCCAAAAAACACGCGAGTATAACAACCACCCCGAACGCGATAAAAATACCGATTGCGATTTTTTCGGTCATCAGCTCACCGTCATCGTCCCGCCGTAGGCTACTTCCACCCGCTCGGAATATCGGCGTAGTTCGAGAGGTTCGTCAGCCCGTAAAAGCACCCGGAAGATTGAGATATGCTCGGATAGTCCCCGGTGTCCCATAATTCGGGCGCGGCGTTGGTCGATACGTTCAGCGTTTGACAATTATAAAAAGCGTTCCGAACGTCTGTAATGCTCGCCGCGATATTGTCCGGGAAAGCGGACGCCGCCCGGTTTTGGTAGAATGTGTTTTGTATAGATGTTACTCCGTCTGCAATATCCGGGATCTTTCCGTTTAGTTTGTTACACTCGTAAAAAGCGAACGCCAGCGAACCAGTCGCGCTCGGAAAACTCGGATAGTTCCCGGTCAAATTGCGGCAGTTATAAAATGCATATCCCGCGGCGGTTATCGAAGACGGTAGCGGCGTGATCTCCCCGTCCAAATTTACACACCCCTGAAACGCGCTAATAATTCCTATTGCCGATTCGGGAAGCTTCGGCGTTGAACCGATAGCATTGACACACCCGTTGAAACACGAGGAAAAATATGTTGCCTGTGTGCAAAACTCGAAATTCAGCGCGTGTAACGGTTGCGATATTCCAGAACCGCTGAAAACATTTGAAAACGAGGTCGAGTTCGCTACTCCCGATATATGCGGGTCGCAGAATTGCAGATTCGCCGTGTTGCGGAAGGCGTTGGCAAGGCCGACTGTTGCGCCGCCCGTCCAGCCGCCGAAATGGTCGACCGAAGTAACCGCCAGCGTCAGATTGTGTACCACTGTCGCGTTCTGGTCGTTCGAGAATGACATTTCTGGAATATGCCCTGTCGAGTTCCGCACCGTTACGCGAAAAACGTCCCCTATTCCTTCGGCGTAGGTATGAACAGGGAAAGCGCCTGAAGTCATCGTCTCGCTCGTTCCGTCTCCCCAGTCTACTATCACTGGCTCCGTGTAGGCGTTTAACTTGAACGGCGCCTCGACCGTTCGCGGGTTTTCACGGTCGGCGATCTTGCTCAGGTCGATGGTGTAGACCAGGCCCTTGACTATGCTTCTTCCAAGCGGCATCAGTCCACCCCCTCTCCGTCAATCACCGTGAACGACTCGCGGATATAATCCCCCTCGTCGGAGTACTCCGACAATAGGGATTGCCCGTCCTCAAACGGCGGCATCGCGTCCGAACGCACGGGCTTATACCCGAACTGCCCAAGTATATCCGGGCGGGTGAACACGTTGCATATCACGCGCCCGTCAACTTCCAGATTCAGCGGAGCGGAGACGAACTCGCCCCCCTCGATTTTCCCGTATCTAGTTAAAGCTGCCATCGTAAGCTCCCAAAAGCGTAGGCGTCGCGGGACTCGCCGCGCCGTACATATCGAACCGCACCAGGTAATTCTTGCTGGCCGCGTTCATCGTCGGTGTAATCCCGCAATTCCACTTAACCCCGGTCGGGAACGTAACGCTCCGCACCGTCGCTCCCATTTTCAGGAGCAGGATAAACTGTTTCCCCCAATTCTCGCTCTGCGCCCGCACCTGATTCATCTGCGAATAGTCAAACGAAAGAACGGTGTCTGCTTCCAGCGAAACGGGATAGACATACACATCGTCTTGGAGAACGATGGTCGTCGCGGCGGTGGACGCCGATATTTCATCGGCGACCCCGAACCAAATCGTATTTTTTACGCTCATTGAAATTCTCCGCAAAGGCTGGCGAAAATGGTCTGTCCCGCGTCAAACGAAAAGAACTGCACCACGCACTTCTTGCCGGGAACGATCTTCCGCCAAAGCCCCTCGAAATCCAGATTTTTAATGTCGGAATGGAACGTCAAGCTAATGTCGTCCGTCCCGGTCGTATAGAACGTCACTTCGGCGATAAACCCGCGTTTCTGATAATTGTCGCCGTCCGTCCCCGACGGGGGCATAACGGTGAACACAAACTCGGTTTCGCCGTCGAAACGGCTGTCATTCAAATCCACGTCATACGCACGGTATTCTTCGTCCAGGGCAAGCCGCAATCCCGAAGCGACGGGCGTTCCCGCGCCCGTCATTCTCCGGTATTCGATCTGTCCTAGCATCTGTTCGCTGTACGGGTAAAACTGGTCGAGTGACGCCAGCCAGGTTGTCCCGTCCACCGCTTCCTGCGGTTGCGTAACAGAGATGACGTAGATTCCGGGGTTGACAAATTCCGGTGCGTTGTCCCCGTCCCAAATCCAGGAGAACGGGAGCGACGGAACCGAAGCCCCGGTACAAACCAGAATCAGCTTGAAGGTGACTATCTCACCCGCCCCCGGCGTATATCCCGAAGCGTTAAGCGTCATAGCTCCGGGGTCGCGCCGCAGGAAGGTTTCGCCGTTCCGCGTCAGCGGGATAACGTCGCTTGTCAGCGTCGTCGTATAATCCGGCGAGGAAGTCTCAGCTAAATTCCGGCGTAACATTCAGGCCCTCACAACGACAGAATACACGTCCGGCGTCTGCCCCCCTGCCGGGGGATTGCCGAACCCGATCTGAACCTGCGATGTTGAAATAAACCGCACGGCGGGATAAACTTCATCCCCGTCCGCGTCCACAAGCGTGACCTGCACGAACCGCGTTCCCAGGTTGTGAGTCACCACGAACTCGGTCGAATTCCCGTCCCCGGTAATCGTCGTTTCATACCGCTTGTCAACGGCAAGCTTGGCGGGAACCCAGTAAACGTAATTGTCCCCGTTGCCAATGTTCCCCGCACCTTCGGGGCCGTTGCCTAACGGATTAGCCGTTGACGTGTTCGCCTGTATGCACCGCCACAGCTTGCCGTCCGTCGCATAAACCAGATCGCCCACTTCATACGAAACGCCGGTAGTCCAGGCTCCCGCGCCCGTGTTCGTCATCTTGACATACTGCGTAGGCGCGTCTGATTTTTTCAGGTAGCGGTTGTCCCCTGTCGTATTGAACCAGGTATTTGAAACCGACAGCGCACCTGTCACGTTGACAATCGAATCCTCGTCAATCGGAATCAGGCTCCCGTCAATCTGTCCCCAATCACTCAGCGTCTTAACAACCTTGCCGAACGACGAACTCGCCGAGGGGTCGGAAACCGTCTGAATCCCGGAAACTTTGGAACTCGCAACGGTCAGATCGCTGTCATAATCCGCAAGAGCGGCGGCGAGATAGGTCAGGTTGACAATTCCCGTCCCCGTGTCAGTCCAGTCGGAAGTCCCCGCCGTCCACGATGCGGCAGGTATCTGCGACACGTCGAAGGCGTGAGAGTCAACATACTCCTTAACCGCGTAGGCGGTCGGAACATAATAGTCCTCGGTTGATTCCGAAGTGTAGTCCGATAGCGACGTTCGCGTTCCGCCGAACAGGTTGGTCGAGTCAGCCTTAATCCGCGTAATCAGCGGCGTGTAATTGTAAACCGCCAGAGCCGTTGCAAGCTCACCGTCCGTCGAACTCGAAGTGATCGACGTTCCCGCAGAATAGCCCGTTCGCGTCGAGCCGCTTGTCGTATAGGTAATATCACCAAGACCGTGATAGTGCGTCACCGGGGCCGCGTAATCGTAAACCTGATCCCCGGTAACAAGGCCACTCTCATTGTCGGCTATCGAGCTTGCAACGCCGTAGGTAGACGCCGTGCCGAGATTTAACGACGTTTCAAAGTCGCTAAAAATGCTGGCAAGGTTCTGCCCGATAACAATACCGCCGTCATCGGCAAGCCCCGCAACGGTTGTTGTGATTGAATAATACCCTTCAAGCAACGTCTCAAAATCGCTCGTGTCAAGCTTGGTACTGTCAAGATTGCTTAAAGCCGTGCTGACCGCCTTTTCAGAAGGAAAGTTCGTGTCAGTCGCAGCAGCCGGAAGCCTAATGCTCGTTACCAGCCCAAGCTCGGCCTGCGTGATAATCCCGGTATGCCCGTTGACGCTTGTGACAGCCCATTCCGGGGTGTTGATCTCAACCAGCGACTTGACGGGAGGACTGCCTGACTCGGTAACGGCGAACGTCCCTTGCAGGGTGTATTCGCTCGTTTCGCTCGTCACGCTCGGCGCGACAATAATAAAGTCTCCCTGCTCAACCGTCGAGGAGTAGTTGGAAAGCAGGGCTTCAATCGCCGCCTGCCGCGTCGCATAAGTGTACCCGGAACCCGTGCCGTATGTTCTCGCCGTCGTGTCGAGTATCGTTCTCGTCAGCGAAACCTCCGGCAGAAGGCTTGAATCAATCTTCCCGCCCGAAGCAAGTTTTACGAAATATCCGGCTTGATTGCTGTCGTTCGACGAAAAAGAAGTCGCCGATTTTGCGACGCCGAGATAGTCGACTAGGCTGTAAATGTAGCCGGGATTGACAACCTGGTAGAGAGCCTTTGATGTCCCCACCGAGCTTGAAGAAAGATCGCTGCTTGCGAACGTCGCAAAGTTGACTTCCAGAAGCCCGTCGTTCTGCCCGCTGATCGTCAGTCCGTGACCGTTCTCGCCGTTCGCCGCGCTGATATAGACGATACCCGCATTAGTCGCGCCGCCCCCCGCTTTCGCTTTCGGAAGATTGCCGGGAGCCGTAACGAAGTCGTAAACCGCTTTCGTCGTCGGGACAAGATACGTTTCATTCGCAAGGCCGTTGTCGGCGGAAGCCGTTGCAATATCGGTCGTCACCCCGCCGAAGTTATCCGCCCCCGAATCGCCCGATACCGCAATCTCGGTAATCGTATAGGCAAGGTCAAGGGCTTCAATCGCGCTTTTCAGATAGGAGGGATTGATAACCGTCGTCGTGCTGGTATCGGCTGTCTCGCCGTACACCGCCCACGGGAGAGAGGTCGTCGGGATAATCGCGCCCCCCTCACCATCCGAACGCAGGTAATGCGCGTCCCCGTATTCTTTCGTGATAAGGTCGGAATCGTAATATCCGATCTGTTCCACCGGGACGCTCGGCATATACGGAATCGCCATCAGTTCGCGGCGGTTCGTCACAATCGTAACGGGCGTCTCTTCATCCTCCGGGTCGGCGGGCGGTTCTATCACCGGGACTTGGTTGACAGCCCAATTCGAGGAAACGTAGTCCGGGTCGTTCGACGGAACACAGGTTTTAATCCCGATGAACTTCCCGGCAAGGTCTGTTCCCGTCCAGTCGTAAACCAGGTAAACCACGCCGCCGACCGTCTTTTGCGTCGGGCTTATCGTCACCGCCGATGTCGCGTTGGTTTCAAGCTCCTTGTCGTCGGCGGTTTTCATCTGATAGGTGATCCCGGTCGTCGAACCGTCGGCCCGCGTCACGGGACGCCAAATCGCTTTCCCGCTCCCGTCGCTCAAAACATCGTCCAGCGTCACCGTCGGAGGGCTTATCGCCGAACCCGTCAGGCAGGAAACGGCGTCCGAATACGTCGGCGCAATCCCGGCTCCCCACGACGCCACGGCGCGGTAGTAGTAGACCGTTTCCTCGTCCAGCCCTTCGTCAGCCGTCCCCTCGTTGTTCACCACGTTGGTAGTGGTGTAACTTGCGAACGATGAAGAAGTCGACCGCTGAAACGCCAAAGTCGGAGCCGTCCCGTCCGACGCATTGGAACAGGACGCAATCACAAAAATCTTCAACGCTTCGGTACGCGTCGCCGTGATTGAAGGTTTCGGATAGGTGACGTAAACAGGCTCGCTCGGTTCTTCACCCGGATCGGGCGTCGGTTCAACCTTATGCGCGATGTCGGCAATCGCGCCCGTCTGCACGTTGAACTGCGCGTAGCTGTTGTTCTCTCCGCTGTTCCACGCCGCGGCTGCGCCTGTCGACGGATTCACGGCTTCGTTGAAGTCGTAGAAAGTCCCGTCCTCGCCTTCGGCTGTCGGAAACAGCCCGGTCGAACCTGTCTTGACTTCCAGGATGTTGGTAGTCCGGTTAAACGACGCCGCGATCGTGTTAGACGAGTCGCCGAGCTTCCTCACCGTATGCGTCCACGAAACAGTTGCCGACGAGCTTACGGTTCCGGCATTGGAGTCCCACGGCAGATTGACGGTATTGTTTAAGCCGTCAGTCTTGCTGAAAGACGTAGTGCCGTACCAAAGCTCGGTTCCATCAGTATCATACACATAGAGAGAGACTTGGGACGCGCCGTCTCTATCCCGTGTTTTGACCTGATACTCAACCCTATATGACATAATAAACACTCCTCATAAACGCCTCTTTACTCGTTCCCGTTGTTGATTATCACTATCTTGAACCTCCGCCCCACGGCGGGCGCGGCGGCGAAAGACACCATCAGCAAGCCTTTGGCGATATAGGTTACGGCAGGGTAAACCTCACGCGCACCCAACACGTCGTAAACGTGAACCTCCAAAAACCGCGAATCCATCTTGTACCAGATCGTATAGGCGGTCTGCCCCTTGTTCGCTGGCGTGATGTCCCAATCGTATTCCTCGGACTCGCACTTACAGTCGCACCCCTTTGAGAACAGAAGGGAATCCGCAGCAAGAGGGCTGTTGCACCGCCGAACCATATCCCACCCCTATGCTTCCCTGTCGGCCGATCCGACGAACCGCCCGTAAACCGTCTCGCCGTCAAAAGAGTCGAAACGGAACAGATAACGCTTGTCGCTGTCCCGCATATTTTGAGCGACCGGCCCCATCGAATCGAACCAGACAATCCCCGCAGGGAACGTAACCGCATACCCCTCGGACGGCGTGACCCACAGATCGAAACCGAACGCGCCGGAAATCCCCGTCAGATCAAAAGCGATAGTGACCGCTTCCGACCCTTCCGAAAAATCGGCGATATAAGACTTCACCCCAGGAACGACCGCAATCGTCGCCCCCTCCGCCTCGGCAAGCCCGACCGCCGCGCCCTGCCGCTTTCCCGCGACCGACGAATCAATGTAGCCTTTCGCCGCGAGCATTGACGGAACATAGGCGTCCGTCGCCTTGTCCGACGTGAACGGAGACCCGCCGTTGTCCGTAGACTTCGCTATCACGCCAGGCCACGCGCTCCCGCCCGGAGTCACGTCGTCCGGCGCAGTCCTGTCCCTGTTGGCAAACTCAATGATCCCGGCAGTCGGAGACTCGAACGGAATCTGAACTGAATCGTCTTGAATGTCGCTGCTCATAGACCCTAATTTATCACGCGCCCGCGCATACGGACTCAACAACAAAAGGAACAGCCCAAAACAAGCCGGCCTGACTCCGCCAACGCCCCTCTCACGCGCCGCCAGCCTCGCCCTCAATCTCCGCCCCCCGCCGACATCGCCGCGCC